>JAPOLF010000160.1 GCA_029977305.1 bacterium
TCCATGTTGGCGTACCAGGCGGCCCGCTCCTCGTCGGTGGTGGCGTCACCGGTGTAGGTGTTGACGATCCGCATCCCGAGCGCTGCCGCGATGTCCAGCGCCCGCCCGAACCGCTCCATCCCCTCCTGCGTCTGCAGCTGCGCGTGGCCGCTCATGCTCACAGGCGTCAGCCCGACATCAGCCAGCTTCCGGCTGATCCGCGCGATCTCCGCGTCGCTCACCGTGTCCGGGTCGATGTGCTCGAACCACCCCTTCACCGCCCCGATCTCGCACCGGGTGTACCCCGCCGCCGCCAGCCCCTCGAGCGCCGCGTCGATCCCGAACGGCGCGTAGACGATCGTCGACCCCAAAATCTCCCGTGCCATCTCGTTGCTCCTTCCTGCAGCCTACGCCGCCCCTGTCCGCTCCCGCAGAAATCCGATCACGTGCGCGTTGAACGCATCCGTCGCTTCCCAGAACATCCCGTGCCCGACCTCCGGCATCACCGTCAGCCGCGCCCCCGGGATCGCCGCCGCGATCTGCTCCGAGAAGCGCAACGGCGTCAGCAGGTCTTCGGCACCGGCAATCACGTGCGTCGGGATCGCCACCGTCGGCAATCGGTCCAGCACATCGAAACCGCGTGCCGCCCCCGACTGCCGCGCATACTGCGCCGCCGTCTGCCGGTTCTCCGCCGCCGCGAGACTCCGCAGCAGCCCGTCCAACATCCCGGTCCGATTGTAGAACCGATGCGTGAACACCCACAGCCACGACGTTCGCGCCCACGCCTCCTGCCCCTGCGCCGAGAAGATCCCCTCCCAGTCGCGCAGCAGTTCATCGAGCCACGGGTCCGTCCTCGGCCACGAGCAGACGATGGTCACGCTCTCCACCCGCTCCGGCCAACCGAGCGCCAACTCCTGCGCGATCGTCCCGCCCATCGACGCCCCGACCACATGCGCCCGCTCCACCCCGAGATGGTCGAGCAGGCCGATCGCGTCCTCCGCGAACTGGCGCATCGGGTACGGCCGCAGGTTTCGTCCGCTCCCCGTCTGTCCGACATCGCGGTTGTCGTAGGTGATGGTGCGGAAGTGCTTGGCGATCGCCGGTGCCTGCAGGTACCAGCCGCTGCGATCCGCCCCCAGTCCGTTGACCATCAGCACCACCGGCGCCCCTTCCGGCCCGGTGACGTCGTAGGCGATGTCGAGATCACCCACCGTGGCAATCGGCATCTGCTCCTCCTGTGCCCCCGTTGGGGCCCACATCCGCTCGTTTGCTGGAGTATCGCAAGGAAGAACGACTGTCGCAGGAGTGAGGAACGCTCGCCGGACCGGCCCGCGAATCGGTCTCTACAATGCAGCACACGACATGGAGGTTGCTGATGGAACCGAACGCATGGCTGATGATCGCTAGTGGACAGTCGAGCCAGTACCAAGGCCACAACGGTTACCAAGACGAACTTCCGTGGCTCTACTCCTATGATTCGAATGTCAACAATGCCAAGAAGGTGAAAGAAGGTGACATTGCCATCTTCACGGACGGAGTCAAAGGCCTTGGGAGTGCGGTGATTCGCCGCATCCTCCACCACGAGGGCAGAAAGACGATCCGCTACTGTCCCATGTGCCGCAACACCAATCTCAAAGTGCGGACGACCATGGAGCCCAGGTACCGTTGCGACAACGGCCATGAATTCGACACCCCGTCACCGGAGCAACGTGACGTCACGATCTATCAAGCCATCTTGGGCGACTCGTTTGCGGGGTTCCCCATGGCCATCACGCGCAAAGACCTGCGCTTGATTGAAAAAGCACCAACGAGCCAAGGTGGGATTCGCCCCCTGCTGGCCGAGGACACGGAGCACTTCCTGCACTCTCTTAAATCGGCCTCGAGAGCAGCAGGGGGCCGCCCGTTCTCCCCGCGCTATGATGCGCCCATGTTCGGCTCGGTGGCGGTGCGAGAGGACGTCGCCACCTACGGTAGAACCTCACCAGGAGCCACGCCCATGACCGACTTCCCCATCACCGACCGCAACAAACTCCTCCGCCTCGCCAAGCGCGGCGACTACGACCGCGCCACCATCTACGACATCGTCGACCGCGCCCTCATCTGCCACGTCGCCTACGAGATCGACGGCCAGCCCTACATCCTCCCCACCCTCCACGCCCGCGTCGGCGACACCATCCTTCTCCACGGCCACGGCACCAACCGCACCCTCCTCCACGCCGGCGACAACCAGCCCGTCGCCATCTGCATCACCCACGTCGACGGCGTCGTTCTCGCCCGCTCGATCTTCAACCACTCCATCAACTACCGCTCCGCCGTCCTCTTCGGCAACGGCCGCCTCATCACCGATCCCGAAGAGAAGAACGACGCCCTCTATCGCTTCACCGAGAAGCTCCAACCCGGCCGCTGGGACGACGTCCGCCCCATGACCGACCAAGAAGTCAAAGCCACCGCCATCATCGCCGTCGATATCGAGCAAGCCTCCGCCAAGGTCCGCGAAGGCATGCCCAAGGACGACGAAGAAGATCTCGCCTTTCCCACTTGGGCCGGTGTGATCCCCATCCGCACCGTCGTCGACGATCCCCTCACCGAGGAGCACACCCCCGCCGAGATCGGCCTTCCCGCCTACCTCCGCGAGTGGGTCGACGCCCGCCGCCACGACATCAGCCGCCCGGAGTAGCCGCGCTCGATTCCAATGCTCACCCCCGCACGAACTCCCGCGCCCCCTCCGGCAGCACCCGGCTCGCCCCCACATGCTTGTCCATCCATGTCAGCAGCGGCGCCGCCGTCTTCCAGAACCCCTCCAACCGCTCCACCACCTCCGCTGTCCCCACCCATCGCGGATCCCCGAACTCCACCATCGCGATCAACCCTTTGTTCTTCAGCAACTCCCCCCGCGGATGCTCCGCCGGATACTCCCGCGGCACCCGCTTCAGCGGTGCTTCCCCCCCACCGAACACCCGGATCCCCGCCGCCTCCAGCTTCGCCACCGTCCGCGCCAGCGACGCCCCAGCCGGCCCCGCCACCGCCTCTCGGTACCGCGCGATCTGGTCTCGCTCCATCACGTAATACCCCGCTGCTGACATCAGTCCCGACGCGCTGAGCTGCACGTACCAGCCGCCCCCGCCCGGGCTCTCCGACCACGCCCCGGTCTGCGTTTTGTACGGCGACTTGTTCTTGCTGAACCGCACATCCCGATTCGGCCGGAAGATCTTGAACGGCTGGTACTTCCGGTCCACGCTGACGATCAGCGCCTCCATCGGCCCCCGCACCGCCTCCAGATACACCGCCCGGTGCGCCTCCCAATACGCCCTCGAGTTGTCCGCCTCCAGCCCCACGTAGAACGCCATCGCCTCGCGCGGGAATCCGCGAAACGCCCCTGCCGCCGTCTTCGCCTTCGCCATCTCCCAGACCTCCGCTTCTGCCCGCTCGTGCTGCCGATGCTATCCTGCGCCATCACCCGGCGCAGGAGGCACTCACATGGGCGACCCCATCTACTTCGGCATCCAGACCCCCACCCAGAAGCCATGGGCGACCCTCGTCGAGGAGTGGCGCTGGCTCGAAGCCCTCGGCGTCGACTCCCTCTGGCTCGCCGACCACTACGTCCCGCCCTTCCGCCTCGACGGGCCCATCTTCGAGGCATGGACCGCCATCGCCGGCCTCGCCATGGCCACCACCCGCGTTCGCTTCGGCATCCTCGTCTCCTGCAACACCTTCCGCCACCCACCCCTCGTCGCCAAGGAAGCCGCCACCATCGACCACATCTCCGACGGCCGCCTCGAGTTCGGCCTCGGCGCCGGGTGGTTCATCCCCGAGCACGACATGTACGGCATCCCCTTCCCGGAAAAGGGCGAACTCGTCGGCCGCTTCAAGGAGGCCGTCGAGATCTGCGACCTCCTGTTCACGAGCGAGACCCCCGTCACCTACGACGGCCACTGGTACCAGCTTCGCGAGGCCTCCTTCCGCCCGCTCCCGGTGCAGCAGCCGCGCATCCCCTTCACCCTCGCCGCCCACGGCCCGCGCATGATGCGCATCGTCGCCCGCCATGCCCAGCGTTGGAACTCCAACGGCACCGTCGCCGAAATGGCCGAGCGCAACGCCGTCCTCGATGAAGCGTGCGTCGAGGTCGGCCGCGACCCCAAGGACATCCTGCGCTCCCACCTCTTCGTCCCCGCCATCCTCAAGGACGAGAAGCCCTTCGACAGTCCCGATGCGATGGCCGATTTCTGTGGCCGCCTCACCGATGCCGGCATCCGCGAGTACATCCTCCAGCCCCCGTGGGATCTCCCTCGTGACCGCATGGAGCGGTTCGCACTCGAAGTCTTCCCGGGCATCAAGGCCGAACTCTCGCGCTGATCCCGGGGAAACAGCTCGGGCCGTCCCCAAGGGTCGGCCCGCCTCATCGCTGTTCAGTTGTGGGTGAGCCGCCCTGCTAGGCGGTGACTTCCGCACCTCCGCAGATCTCATTCAGCAGCGCCCCGAGTTGGTCGGTCGGCCCGACCAGCATCAGCACGTCGAAGTCCCGCCACAACCCCTTGGCAACGGCCTCCGCCGACGTCTCCGGGAACTGCTCCACCATCCGGGTCGCAACCATCACGTTCGGATCATCCGCATCCCATGCATCCCGAAGCGTGGTGATCAGGTGCCACAGCACCCGCCGCTCCGTCGCCGGATGCGTCTGCGTCCACACCCCGCGCCGCCCATCGCGAATCGGCCCGAAGCGCATGCGGTACGACGCGTATCCGTCTTTCGCCGCCTCATTCCCGAACGTGTCGAACGCGCGGTGCGCCAAGTGGAGGTGTCCCCACTCGTCGTCAGCTGCCAGCATCCCGAGCTGGTAGAGGCGCTCC
>JAPOLF010000161.1 GCA_029977305.1 bacterium
CGCGGTTTCCTCCCGAAGCAGGGCGATCACCCGGGTGACGGCTTCTTTGTCTCCCAGCATATTGGCCCAATACCCGGACCAGAACCACGCCTCCAACTGCGCCGAGGTGCGTGGAGGTTGTACGGTGGCAAGCGCAGCGTCCAGCATGGCGCGGTGCTCGACACGGTACCCGGAGGCGTCGAAATAGCTGGTGAGGCCGGTGAGCACCGGAAGCACCACTTCCGCCTCGTGCTCGGCGATGGCGGTCGTGACCGCAGCTGTCAGGTTGGGCAGGTCCCAGCTGATGGCGTCCATGGCCAAGCGCGGTTCAGGTCCGTTGAGCAAAGGAATTTGCTTGGTGGCCCACGCAAGATAACGCCGAGCGTGGGCACGCTCAGCGTCCTGCGAGACCCCTGACGCCTCGAGGCGTTCCCGCGCAAACCAACGGATCGGCTCGAGCAGGCGGAAGCGAGCGGGAGCGCCTGACTGACGCTGGACGAGCTGGGCATTGATCAAGGCGGGCAGCTGTCGCACGAGGTCTGGGTCTCCGAGCAGCGTCGTGACCTCCGTCACCGCATCGGCAGTGAATCCCCCGTGGAAGACCCCGAGAATCGCGAGCAACCGCTCTGCGGCTCTCGGGAGGAGATCAAGACTCCAAGCGATGGCGGCGTGCATGGTGCGCAACCGGTTGGGACCGTCTCGGCGGCCTTTGGCGAGGGCAGAGAGACCAGCCGCGTCGAGCAAGCCGACCATCGCATCGGGTGGGAGGTGTGCAGCCTGCGCCGCGGCGAGTTAGATCGCCAAGGGCAGTCCGTCGAGCCGGCGGACAACTTCAGCGGCCTCCCGAAGCGATGGCTGCTGCACCTGGTCGGTGCCGAGCGCCCGCACGTAAAGAGCGACGGCAGGGTTGTCGGCAAGTCGCTCGAGGGATTCCCGAGGATGAGGAAGGGCGAGCGGGTCGATAACCACCACGCGCTCACCAGTGACGCGCAAAGCCTCCCTCGACGTGATCAGTGCCGTTAGTTGGGGCGACCCGTTCACCAAGGCGGCGAGATCCGGAGCACAGTCGAGGAGGTGCTCAGCGTTGTCGACCACCAGCAACCGGTCGCGATCAGCGATTGCTTCAGCGATGCGGGCCAGCGGTGACCGTCCGCCACCTTCACGGGCTCCGACGGCGCGTGAAATGGCAGGGAGGACATCCGCGGGGGAAACGACCGTCTCCAATCCCACCCACACGACAGAACCGGGGATCGCAGCTTCTCGCTCACGGGCAAGTGCCAGGGCGAGGCGCGTCTTTCCGACGCCGCCCGGGCCAATGAGCGAGACGAGGCGGTTTCCATCGGTGAGCTGGGATGCGATGGCAGCGAGATCGGCGGATCGCCCGAGCAGCGCACCAGGCTCGGTTGGGAGATCAGACGCCTTGGTCGCACGAGGATGCGGGGTGCGCGGCAGCCGTTGGGAGCTCACGGCGGTGAGCCAGGTTTCGCGCTCGGAGGGGGAGAGGCGCAGCGCTTCGGCGATGCTGGAGGCAGGCCCCGCTTGAGGCGTTGCGCGCACGCCTCGCTCGAGATCGCTGATGGTTCGCGCGGAGATCCCCGCGGCTGCAGCGAGTTCCTCTTGGGTCATGCCTGCGGCAAGCCTGAACTCGCGGAGCAAGGTTCCGACGGGAAACGCGGTGACCGGGTGCAGGCGCGACTGCCGAGCGCCACCTGAATGCTTCATGGCAGGGACGATAGCACACCACAAAATCAACAAGTCGCCATGCCTATGCTGGTAATGGGAAGCGTTTCATCACCTATTCCGGTGAGTCGCATGTCATGGTCTGGATGCAGTGCACCCCGGACCATTGGCAGATGCGACGACTGGGGTCTCAGCGGCGTGCGGGGGCGCGCACCGCCTTTCCCACGTCGGCAAGGCGAGCAAAAGGAGGCCTGGGTGGCAGATCGCGAGCGATTGGACATGATCGCCAAGGTGCTTGGGACAGCAACAAGCCGGCGAACCGGGCTGATGGCTGCACTCGGTGCGGCACTAGGCTGGGCCACTGTGTCCACGGATGGAGTTGACGCCAAGGGCCGCGGTCCCGCGACCAAGGGCAAAGGGTCCAAGGGTGGCGCCCGCAGCGGCCCGGAGATTCAGGGGCCGTGCGGCAATGGGCGGCGCAAGGACAATATCTGCACGAACGATGGCGAGTGCTGCACCGGCGTGTGCAACAAGCGCCTCGGCAAGCACAACACGGATGGCAAGGGCCGCTGCCGATGCCTGAAGCGCGGGAAGCAGTGCCAGTACGATCGCAACTGCTGTGGCACGCTCGAGTGCCAGCAGGGGCGCTGCGCGGGGCGGGGCCCGGGTCCTGAGCCGGATGCGCCGATTCCGACCGGCTCACCGTGCACCCCGGAGGACACCTGCGCGTCGCAGCAGGCGACCTGTCGCACCTACGCCAGCGGGAACCCTGTGGGGTTGTACTGCCTGCTGCCGAACGGCCAAAGCTGTTCAGGCTCGAGTGACTGCGTGCAGCAATCGTGCGTCAGCGGGACCTGCGCCCAAGCAACGGTGATCCCGATCGGCGATGCATGCACCCAGCAGGACACCTGTGCCGGTCAGTCGACGTGCGTGGCTTACACGAGCAATGATCCCTCCGGGACCTACTGCTTGCTTGGCACCGGTGGATCCTGCGACGGTTCCGTGGAATGCACGAGCCAGCTTTGTCTCTCCGGTCAGTGCACGCTGACCCCGGAATCGTGTGACGTCTGCTCGACGTGCACGTACCAGACGATCCAGGCGGCGATCAATGGCATGGCCGAGGGCTCGACCATCAAGATCGGCGAGGGGGAGTACACCGAGGACCTGACGATCGACAAGGATCTGACGCTGCGCGCATGCAACGGGGAACCGGTGTCGATCGAGAACGCCACGCCGCCACGCCGGGTGATCCAGCGGAACAGCAACAGCGGCGATCCGGTCTCATTGACCATCACCGACATCACGATCGACCGGAACACCGGCAGCGAGTATGGCGGTGGCATCTGGGGATACTTCGACCTCACGCTGAACGGCAGCACGGTGATCCAGAGCGGGCGGGCATACCAGCACGGCGGTGGTGTCGAGCTGGGCGACGGCAGCGGCCCATGGGACATCGAAGAGCCCCTCCCCTGCACGTTGATCATGGAGGGCGACGCGGCGATCCGCTTCAACGAAGCCGACGAGATTGGTGGCGGCGTGTGGTTTGGGTGTCGTGGCGGCGAGATCATCATCCGAGGGAATGCGTCGATCACCAACAACGCGACACCGGGCGACGGCGGCGGCATCGCCACCGCCGATGAGGTGACGCTCACCCTGACCGGCGATGCCAAGATCCTCGGCAACTACGCCGGGGATGACGGTGGCGGGTTCAGCTGTGGAGAGCACGCCGAGGTGTACCTCTCCGGGAATTCCTACCTCTCCCAGAACCGATCTGCTGACGATGGCGGCGGTGGTTTCACCGACTCATATGGGTCGATCTCGATGAGTGGAACTGCACGGGTCGAGGACAACACCTCGGACTGGTCAGGTGGCGGGCTGCTGCTCTATGAGTTCGGCACTCTCTCGATGGACGAAGCGAGCACCCTCAGGAGCAACACCGCCGCCTACTTCGGTGGTGGCGCGGACATCGACGGATACTATCAATGGACGGAGGACTATGACACCTTCACCCCGGCGCTGACGATGGCCGGTCAATCGGTGATCGAGAACAACCGCACGCTCTATGGGGGCGACTCGACTTGGCGTGGCGGCGGCGGTGTGCGCATTGCCGGGGGAAGCCCGGCATTGCTGAACGGGCAGTCCTCTATTCGCAACAACTCGAGTGCAGAGAATGGCGGCGGCATCCGTTCCACCGGTGACGTCGTGCTACGAGACACCTCGTCGATTGAGGGGAACAGCGCCGATGGAACAGGAGGAGGCGTGTTCGTCTCCTGGTTCTACGACGATCGACCGGCAACTGTCCGGGTTGGCGCCAACGCGACGTTGGCAAACAACACCCCGAACAATTGCGATGGACCAGGTACCTGCTAGCGGAACACGGCGGGAGGTTGCCCCCCCTTCCTCCACGCCGGGGTTGCGCATGTACGGAACGCACGGAGGCGGAGCCGCGAGGCTCCGCTTCCGCGCGTCTGGGGGACGATCCCAATGGAGGAAATAAATTGAGGTGAGCACATGGGAAGGTGGACTCATAACAGAAGGGGAGACCCAGCGTTTTTCCGAGTGGGGAGCAGAGACTGCCACCTCGTTGAGACTTGAACAACACCACCATTGTCCGGAGGAACAACGCTTGCACAGACCTGTCGACCTGCAGCGGAAGCACACCGGAAGACACCATGGCCCACAACTACTTCCTAAGCGCGGGAGACCTCGGTGACGGAGGGTGCTCGCGGGGCGACGGGAAGGTGCGCAGTTCCAGCGACGGCGTCGTTTACGGATGGGTGGCGATCGCCAACACCTCGGCAATGGAGAGCGCATGCCCACGCGCGAGCAGTTCGCTTGCGGCATCCTCACCGAGGGCACCCGTCAGCGCCTCATGCATGCCCATGACGATGCCCTCCCAGTAGGCGCCCCAGGCAAGCCCCTGACCTAGGACGATCTCCTCCGCCGCACCAAGCGCGATGGCCGCCATCTCCTGTTGCGCGCGGTCCGTTGACCGCGCACCGACCCTGGCCAACCCGAGCAACGGGAACATCGCGATTCCGGCAAGTTCCAGGCGCGCCGCGATCTGCAGGGATTCGATGAAGAGCGGCAGTGCCTCATCCTCGCGCCCCAAATCCAGCAGTGCCAACCCGAGGCGCGCCAAAGGCACC
>JAPOLF010000162.1 GCA_029977305.1 bacterium
CATTCCACCCCGCGATGCGCTACGTCGGCCCGTCCCGCCGGGAGATCGGCATCCGGACCGTCTTCAACATCCTCGGTCCGCTCACCAATCCTGCTGGCGCAAAGCACCAATTGGTTGGCGTCGGGCACCCAGACATCGCCGACAAACTGGCGAGCGCGCTTGCGATGCTCGGCAGCGACCATGCGGTGTTGGTCCATGCGGAAATCGGTCTCGATGAACTCGGGCTGTCAGGTGCCTCGCGCGTCACTGAGTACGATCGCCGCACCGACACGATTCGACGTTACGTGATCACCCCGGAAGAACTCGGCCTCGCCCAAGCCGGTATCGAGGAACTTCGCGGGGGTGATGCCGCCCACAACGCCAGCATCACCCGATCCATCCTCAGCGGGGAGTTGGGCCCTCGCCGCGACGTGATCCTGCTCAACGCCGGAGCTGGGCTGTACGCCGCCAATGCCGCCGAGAGTTTCTCCGACGGCATCGACATCGCCGCCCGTGCCATCGATTCGGGTGCCGCGCTCGCTGCGCTGGACCAATTGGTGTTCGTCTCGCAGTCCGCTGCGGCAGGAGTCGGGGCATGAGTCGTTTCGTCGCCACTGGAACGGTCCTCGACCGCATCCTTCAGCGTACCGAGGAGGATGTCGAAGCTCGTCGTCAGGCGGCCCCACTTGCCGAACTCGAGCGCCGCGCGATCGCCCATGGCCCGGCGCTGAGCCTGCGCGCTGCCCTTGCTTCGTCCGACGTTTCGATCATCGCTGAGGTGAAGCGCGCCTCCCCGTCACGCGGGGTGTTCCCGGTGGAGGTCGTCCCCGCGGACGTCGCGCGTGCCTACATCGCTGGTGGTGCCTCGGCGATCTCGGTCCTGACCGATGAACCCTACTTTCAGGGTTCGCTGGCTGATCTCGACGCCGTCGCCGCGGTGGCGCATGCTGCGACACCGCAGGTGCCTGTCCTCCGCAAGGATTTCATGATCGACCCCTACCAAGTCACCGAGGCGCGCGCTCATGGCGCGGATGCGATCCTCCTGATCATGGCGGCGCTCACCGATGAGGATGTCGTCACGTTGCGTGAGGCCGCCCGCGCCTATGGCATGGATGCCTTGGTCGAGGTCCACGATGAGGGGGAGATGGCCCGCGCTCTCGACCTCGGAGCAGACCTGATCGGGGTCAACAACCGAGATCTGCACACGTTCAACGTCGACATCGCCACCACGGGTCGCCTCGCGACCATGGTCCCTGAGAGCGTGGTGCTGGTCGGCGAGAGCGGCATCTTCACGCATGCGGACATCGTCACCTTGGGTGCCGCAGGTGCCCGTGCTGCGCTGGTGGGCGAGGGGCTCATCGTGCAACCGGATCGCGCGGCCGCCGTCCGTGCCCTGCTCAATCGCCCGTGACCGCCCGATTGCCGCGCAACCGGGGACTCGTGAAGATCTGCGGCCTGCGTGAGCCAGAGCACGCGTCCATCGCTGCTGCGTCGGGTGCTGATCTCATCGGATTCATCTTCGCCCCGAGTCGCCGTCAGATATTACCCGAGCAAGCTCGCCTGTGCATCGAGATGGCCCGGTCTTCAGCCACTGCGCCCATGCTCGCGGTTGGCGTCTTCGTCAACGCCACTGCCGAGGAGATCGCCGATACCGTCTCCCGTTCCGGCATCGATGTCGTTCAACTGCACGGCAAGGAAACGCCGACCTTCCCCGACCAAATTGCAGCGCCGACCCTCCGCGCGTATTCACCACCACCGGACGCAGGACTCGCCGAGACCGAAGCACACCTGCGACTCTTCTGTGCAGCTTCCAAGCCCCCGCTGGCGTTGTTGCTTGATGGCTACCATCCAGCCGGAAGCGGTGGGGCAGGGGTGCGAGCCGATTGGGCCATGGCCGCAGAGTTGGCAACGCGCCTCCCGATCATCCTCGCCGGTGGACTCGATCCGGAGAATGTGGGCGAGGCGATCCAGACGGTTCACCCGCTCGGGGTGGATGTGAGCAGCGGCGTCGAAACCGACGGCATCAAAGACCCCGCGAAGATCGAGGCGTTCATCGCGAACGCACGGGCCGCGTTCGCCGGCTAGACCTCGAGCGGGACGTCGTCCCAACCGGTGCCGAATCCGCAGAGCCAATTCATCGCGCGCAGCCGCATCTCGGCGGCCACCGCCACGTCTGCCAGCACGTCGTCGTCGATCTCGCGCACCGGCCTGCCATCAACGAGGAAATCGGTCGGGCCGATCGCGACGTCGATGCCCATGCCGAACGCCTCTTCCGTGGTCTCCGTGATCGCCTCGTCGATCTCCGCGACATCGGACGGACCAGCGTCCCGCCGCATGCCCTCGACCGCGATGCGCCAAAACCAAACCTCGGTCCGGTCACGCTCAGCCGCGATCGTCTCCTCATCCCTCAGTCGCAGTGATCGGGCAAACTCCTGCGTCGAATCCCCCGCGGCAGGAACGACCTGCCACGCATCATCGAGGTCTGCAGGCCCGTCGTAACTCGGTGGGAGATCAATCATCCCGGCCGACCACAGCAGCGATACCAGCGCCTCGCCCGCCCACGTGGCGCGGTCTGCGGCATCACCTTTTAGGGCTCCGACCGGCGCCTGCAGCAAAGCGCGTTCCCCAACGGTCGCCGCGTCGAGCAGTCGCTCATCTGCGAGCCACGCCACCAGATCGAATCGCTCGCTTTCGGCATCTTCGAGTTCGAGCTCGTCAGCGAGGCGATCGTCAATTTCCTCTTCGAGGTCATCGAATGGATCATGGCGCTCGAGGAAAGCGCGTCGACACAGCGCGGCCAACACCAGCACCCGGGCTGCCACCTCCTTCGTCGGACGCAGCGTGATGTCGAGCATCTCGTAGGTGTCGCTCATCAGACGTTGAAGAGGAAGTTCACGATGTCGCCATCCTGGAAGATGTAGTCGCGGCCCTCGCGGCGGAATCGCCCGATCTTCTTCGCCTCCGCCATGCTGCCCGCTTGGATCAGATCGTCATAGCTCACGGTTTCGGCGCGGATGAATCCACGGGCGATATCCGAATGGATCTCGCTTGCGGCTTCCACCGCATTCGCCCCTCGGCGGATCGTCCATGCCCGGCATTCATCGGGACCGACGGTGAAGAACGGGATCAGTCCGAGCAGGTCGAAGGACAATCGGATGATCCGATCCAACCCCGACTCCGTGATCCCGAGGTCCTCCATGAACACCGCCGCGTCTTCTTCCGACAACTGGCCGATCTCCATCTCGATCTGGCCCGCAAGGGCATCGATGCCGACGCCCGGGCGGCCGAACCGCTCCCGCGCCTCGATCAGCATCGCCTCGGTCGGTGCCCCCAACTGACTCTCGCCGACATTGAGCAGAATCAGCAGCGGCTTCGCGGTGAGGAACCCGAATCCGCGCAGAATCTTCAGGTCATCGGGATCGATCTGATCGAGCACCTCGCGCACCGGCTTGTCGGATTCGAGCGCCTCTTTGAGCTGGAGCATCACCACCCGCTCGCGCTCGGTGGCTTCCTTCTCGCGTCCCTGCAATTTGGGCAATTGCGACGCGATCCGCTGCAGACGGTTCTCGACCCGCCCGAGGTCGGCGAACAGCAGCTCGAGGTTGATCGTCTCGATGTCCCGCATCGGGTCGACCGACTCCTCGGCGTGGGGGACGTTGTCATCCTCGAACGCGCGCACCACGTGAAGCAGGGCATCGGCCTGACTGAGGTTGTTGAGCAGCTGGCCGCTCATCCCTTTCTCGGCGATGCCTTTCGCCATGCCCGCCACATCGAGGTACTGCACATCGGCTGGCACCCGCCGCTGCGGGTTGAACATTGCGCACAGCGTGTCGAGCCGCTGATCCGGGACCTTCACCGTCGCGAGGTTCGGTTCGTCCCCCGACGCCCCGAAGGTGCCGGTCGCCGCCTCCGCCTTGGTGAGCGCGTTGAAGACGGTGGTCTTGCCGGAAGCGGGCAGTCCCATGATCACCAGTGTCGTGGCCACCGTGCGTCGATCTCCTCGTGAGCGTGACAAGCGTGAATGCGCCGCCCACGAGGGCGGCCCGTGCATTATGGCCCACGGCAACCGCCGAGGACTACCCCGCGGGTTGCAGGATGTCGGACCCCCCCGCACGTGTGAGCCGCAGCAGATCGGCGGTCGAGAGGCGGAGCAGAAGTTCATCGGCCCCTGCCCCGCCATAGACCTCGGCGAGCTCAGTCACGCGGCGATCGACCACCACCGGGACGGCCTCCCGATGCGCCACAGGCGAGACTCCGCCCGCCGGATACCCGGTGACCGCCAGCACGACCTCCGGTGATGCCAAGCCGCAACTGGGATATCCCACAGCCGCGGCCACGGCCGCCCGCGACACCCGATCCGGTCCGCTCGCGATGGCGAGCACGCAGCGACCGTCCTTGGTCTGAAAGAGGAGGGATTTGATGATTGCCGACTCCGCCACCCCGATCGCTGCAGCGGCCAGTGGCACGGTTGGCATCGGCACTCCGGGCGCGAGGATCTCAGGTTCGATTCCGTGGTCACGCAGGTAGGCAATCAATCGAGGAGGAGCCACGGAGAGCCCGTCAGGCATCAGCGCCCTCGGCGCTTCGGGTCGAGCGCGTCGCGGAGCCCGTCACCGAAGAAGTTGAGCCCCATCACCACCGACATGATCGCGACACCCGGGACCAGCGCGTACCACCAGTACTGCAGCCCCTTGTCCGATCCTTGCTTGATCATCGCGCCCCACTCAGCGGTGGGGGGAACGGCACCCAACCCGATGAAGGACAGACCCGCCGTCAACATGATGGCAGCCCCGACGTCGA
>JAPOLF010000163.1 GCA_029977305.1 bacterium
CGCATGTTCACGAGGATCTCGGCCTCCCCATACCCGATCTCGGCACTCGAGAACGCGAAGATTGGCGCCGCGCCCTCGAACCTTGTCTCACCACCGCCCATATGGACGAGGTCCTCTCGCTCATCGCCCAACCCGCCAAACTCAAGCGGATGACCATCGATGTGTTCGTCGGCGTGTGGGACGAGGCGTATGGCAAGGAATACGAAGAGAGCCTCCCCGTTCTTCAAGAGGCGGCGAGGCTCGGACAAAGGGACGCCGCTCGTGACTTCCGATCTGCCGTCACCATCCTCACTGGACAGAAACCGCCGGGCATCCTGCTGCGCCGCCTGCACGAGTTTCGCCGCATCGTCTTCTGCCCGTCCGACTATGTCGGCAGCGACTTCAGTTACATCATCTCCGGCACCGATTTGGTCATCGATTTCGGGGCGCCAGAGTATTTGGTGCGTGCTTCTGCCGGATCGCAGGTTGCTGAGGCGCCATCGGCCGGGGGACCGCTCTCCGAGGGGTTCCTGCTGGAGGTCTTTCGCGCACTCGCTGATCCGACGCGCTTGCGCATCCTGACCTTCCTGACTGGGGGTGAGCGTTATGCGCAGGAGATCGTGAGCCACGTCGCCATCGCGCAGTCGGCTGTCTCGCGCCATCTGTCACAAATGGAGCGCTCAGGGCTCATCACTGCATCGCCGCGACGCGGCCAGAAGTTCTACGCGGTGAATCCGGATCTGTTGGATGCGGTGGCGCAGACGATCACGAGCCGCGCGGAAGCGGTGCGGGAATCGCGCCGTACCGGGTGATTCTAGGCGGTCCGCACGATGCGGAGCCGGTACCGCGCCTCGACTTTCGCCCGCAGCAGCATCGCATCACGCGTGCGCCCGGCGTCTTCAAGCGCGTTCACCGCCGCGTCCTGTGCCCCGCGATCGAGGTCCCAGAATCCAGCAATACCTTGGGGCTCCATGGAAGCATCGAGCGAGAAGGCGTCGCAGAATGCCACCCGAGCCTCCTCGTACCGTCGCTGCTGGGCGAGCAGGACGGCGCGCAGAGCAGCTGCCGAGGCACGGCGGCGCGCCAACGCCTCGTCTGACATGCTCGATGATGTCTCCGCCTTGTTCTCGGTGATGGCAACAGGTTGCGTCTCACCAGGGTCACCACCCCAGCCGGACTCCGCCCAGGTCGCCGGAACGTCACCGAGGAAGTCCTCTGTCCAGGCGAGGAATGAGGTCGTCGGCAGCGTCAGATTGATGGCCGGCCCGTCCGGAACTTCGACGCGATCCGGAATTACCCCTGCCGGTTCGGCATCCTCGACCTGAGACATGGCTGGGGGCATCGCAACGACCACGGCGGCCTCGGGACCATGCGGAGCCCCAGCACGCACCACCGATCGGACTCCACGTCGCCACAGAAGATCCAAAGACCCGACAACGCCGCGCTGACCCACCATGCACGCACCTCAAAACGCGACCAACCCGGGAACGTCGCGGGGGTTCACGGTCTCTCTTTCGTTGCGGGATATGCTGAATGTACCATCAACGGTGTACGTACACCAATGCACCGCCCCCGTATGGCATTGTTCGCGGGAAATGCCGACGCGGCGAACCGAACGCCACCATCGTGAGATCATCGACAGGGAGGTCCGTCAAGGTGACCGACGCTCTTCCGCAATACCCGGACAAGCGAGAGGCACCGCCGGAATCCGTGCTGGCGTTTGCGGAGCTGCTGCGCCGATCCTCCCGCGTCGTGGCATTCACTGGTGCCGGGATTTCGACCGAATCAGGCATCCCCGACTATCGCGGCCCTGGCGGCGTGTGGTCGCAAGGCAAACCGCCCACCATCGCGGACTTTCTCGATTCACGGGACACCCGGCTGGCGTACTGGGAACGCAGACGCACCTCCTACCCGGAGATGGTGGCGCGCCAACCGAACGCTGGACATCTCGCCTTGTCGCGATTGGCCGAGATGGGGAAGTTGTCGGTGGTGATCACCCAGAACATCGATGGCCTGCACCAAGATTCGGGCCTTGCTGACGACGCCGTCGTGGAGCTCCACGGCACCGCTCGACAGGTGCAATGCACCAGCTGTGGCACCCGCGAGAGCGGCGAAGCGATCCACAAACGCTTGCTTGCTGGCGCTGATCACCCCGATTGCCTCCAATGCGGGGGCTTGCTTCGCTCCGCGACCGTGCTCTTTGGCGAGCAACTGCCGCGCGAGCCGCTCCGGCGCGCTGTGGCCGAAGCGCAGCAGTGTGACCTGATGGTGGTCATCGGCAGTTCGCTCGTGGTGCAACCCGCCGCACAGTTGCCGCTCGTCGCCAAGCATGGCGGGGCGGCACTCGTCTTCGTCAACCGCGAATCAACTCAACTTGATGCTCACGCCGATGTTCTTGTGCTTGGCGATGCCGGGCATGCACTGACCACGGCGTTGGATCTGATGGAGGGGACTCCCGACGGCCCCTAGTCCACAGGTTGTTGGCACTTGGGACAGAAGTAGGTCCCACGCCCACCCACCCGCGTCTTCTCAATCGGGGTACGGCAGCGCAGACACGGTTCCCCCTCCCGGGCATGCACCGATGGGAACCCGTCCTTGGGATACGCCTTCTGGTGGACGATGGTTGCCCCGCCCTGCTTGATCCCTTCCTCGAGCGCCCACGCGATGGTGCGATGGAGGCTCTTCACCTGTGCCGCGGTGAGCGCGGCCGCGGGTGTGGCGGGGTGTATCCGCGCGCGATGCAATGCCTCATCGACATAGATGTTCCCGAGACCGGCGAGCACCGCCTGATCGAGGAGCACTTGCTTCACCGGGACGCGCCGCCGCGCGAGTCGAGCAGCCAGTTCGGCAACGGCAATGCGGTCAGGACCCACCGCCTCCGGCCCGAACCCGAACTCCTCGATCGCGACGGGGACGTCCGCCGTTGGCAACAGTCTGACCCAGCCGAACTGGCGGATGTCGCTGTGCCAGAGGACACTGCCGTCGTCAAACTCCATGACGAGATGCGTCGCCTTGTGCGGATAGGTCCCGGTCGGATTCGGCACGGGATGGCCAGCAACCCGGCGGTTACCGCCCGGACGCTCCACCGCCAACTGCCCGGCCAGCATGAAGTGCGACATCAGACTCAGGCCGTTGGACCAATCGACGACCAGCACTTTGGCACGACGACGGCTCCCGGTGACGCGCTCGCCGAGAAGCAGGCCAAGATCCGCGATCGGGGAATCTCGGGTGAGTTTGGGGAGCGTGATGGTGAGCCGTTCAAGCGTCCGCCCGACCAATTCCTCCTCGACGATCCGCCGCATGGTTTCAACTTCGGGAAGTTCCGGCACGGCGCGATTCCGATACGAGGTCGAGTGGGACTAGCGAAGCTCGGTTGCGGCGGCTGCCCCCTGGCGGTTGGCCTTGATCCACTTCGCCGCGGACTGACCGGCGCGGAGCCCTTCGTCTTCGTCTCGCGAGGCGAGCACCACGCGCGCCATGACATCCCATGCGGCATGGGTGGCGTCACGATGACTTGCACGGTAGAGAACCTGACGCGGCCCCATCAGGCGGCCGCTCGAGGTGTAGAGCACGGTCCACGACTCGTCAGACTGGGAAAGCGTGACCTCTGCGCGGCCACCACGCCAAACGAACGAGTCCCCGTCCATCATCCCACGCCTCCCACCGGAGTCCGTCACAACATCCTGCCATCGACCGACCTCAAGTCGGCATTGATGAACAGGAGCGTCGTGTCTCACGGTCACCCTTCCCTGTGGTGACCGCCAGCCGCCGTGACGGCAGGCACAGACTCCTCCTCCCGCGAGTTTAGCGCAAACCATTCACGTGCGCTACCGGCCTCACGGCCTGTTTGGGGCGTAGGAACGCGGGTCAGGATGGGCTGCCTGCGGCCTTGGCGGCAGCGATCCGATCCGCGAGCGGCGGATGGCTGGCGAACAACGCGACCTCCCATGCAGGGGGATCAGGAACCGAAAGTGACGTGGCGGCAAGGCGCTCGAGGGCCGAGGCGTAGGTGGTGCCGTCTCCTGTGAGTGCGACGGCATAGCGATCGGTGCGCCGTTCGATCGCCCGTGAGACCGCGAACTGGACCGGTGCCAGGGCAAATCCAATCACCTGCAATGCCATCGAGAAGGATGGGCTGCTTGCTGGATCGGCGATGCTGGTGACACCCGAGGTGGACGCCGTCCGGCGAACGATCCACGGTGCAACCTTCGAGAGACCCCAAGCGCCCCTCAACCCCACCGCCCCGGCGGTGGCGATCATCCGCCAGATGTCCCCGTGCACCTGGTGCCCCAACTCGTGGGCAACGATGCCCTCGATCTCCGCCGGGGTGAAGTCACGCAACAGGGTGTCGGACAACACAATGCGCTTGGTCGGGCCGAGCCCGGCGAAGTACGCATTCGGCTTCTCCGATTGTCGGCTCATGTCTGACACATAGACTCCGGTAATCGTCGTCCCCGAGCGCTCCGAGAGGCGGGTGATGCGCTCGCGAAGCACCTCGTCTTGGAGCGGGGTGAACCGATTGAAGATGGGAGCCAGCAGCACCGGCGCAAGAGTGCCGAAGACCGCTGCGATCGGAACCAAGAGACCGGCGAGCACGAGCCACCAATCCTTCGGACGCCGCCGGATGACGAACCATGCCCCGGTCATCGCCAACGGTTGCAGGACGATGGTGATCGCAGTCCCCTTCCCCCATTCTCGGAGGAACCCCGGGAGCGATTGCGTCGTCAGGGCGAACCTCTTCTCCACCAACCAGC
>JAPOLF010000164.1 GCA_029977305.1 bacterium
TCTTCCTCACGATCTTCAATCTCCTCCGCGACTACAAGCCGATGACGCTCTTCGGCGGACTCGCCCTGATCATCTGGGGCATCGCCATCTTCCCGACCATCATCTCCATCGGCTACTGGGAGCGGATGGGCGATCTCCCCCGAATCCCCGCGGCCGTCCTCGCCACCAGTCTCTTCATGGTGGGCATCCACCTCGCCATCGCCGGCTTGGTGCTCAACGCGATTTCCCACCGCTTCCAAGAACTCGACGCCCTCGACACCTTGTCGTCACCGATCCGCCGCAGTGCCGGCTTGCCGCTCACCTGCACGCCGCCGTGGGAGGCGCCGCCTTGACCGATCCCGTCATCGCCGACCTCCAGACCATGGCCGAGGCCACCAACTACCAGCGCTGGCTGTTCGCCACCTTTGAGCCCTTTCTCGGCCAGCGCATCTTGGAGCTCGGCGCCGGCATCGGAACCTACACCGATCTGCTCCGCGATCGCGCCTACGTGCTCCCCACGGACATCCATCCGCCCTGCGTCGAGCTCCTGCGCCAACGCTTCGGCGATCGCTGGGACCCTCCAGCTCAGCTCCTCGATGCCGCCGATCCCGCCGTCGTCAACCTCGCGCCCCTCCAATTCGATACGGTGGTCTGTTTCAACGTCCTCGAGCACGTCGCTGACGACCATTCCGCGCTCCGCAACATCTGGAAGGTGCTCCAGCCTGGCGGCTGTCTGCTGCTCTGGGTCCCAGCCTTTCCCCATCTCTTCGGCGCCGCCGACGTCGCCCTTGAGCACCATCGCCGCTACACCAAGCGGACGGCCCGCAGCGCCCTCGAGAAAGCCGGGTTCTCCCTTGATCTCCTGCGGTATCAGAACACCGTGGGCATGCCGGCCTGGTGGCTCAACGGCAAACTGCTCAACCGAAACACCCAATCGGCGCGGCAGGTGGCGATCTTTGATCAGTTTGTGGTGCCGTGGTTGCGCCCACTCGAAGAGCGCTTCCCGCCACCCATCGGGCTCTCGCTCGTCGCAGTCGCTCGGAAGCCGAAAGGGGGATAACCGCCGATGACCCCCGATACCCCCTCTCGCCAAAAACAATTATCCGCAATCTTTGCCGCGCTGATGGCAATCGTCGTTGTCGCCGTGGTCATCATCGCGTGGCGCTCAATTCAGCGCCCGTTGAATCCGAGCCGCGTTCCCGACCTCTGGTGGAAATTCGGTGTCGGCGGACTCACGGCAGGCGCAGGCATCGCCGTCGCCCTGAAACGTCCCCAATGGGTCTCGCGCGCCACGATCGTCGCGATCGGCACTGTCCTCCTGCTGACGGCAATCCCAGGCCGCAATGCTGCGGATCTCGCCCTCGTGGCCTGGGTTGGCATCGTCGCGATCGGCCTCGGCGAACGCGTGCTCCACCATGCGGTCAATCCCACCGCACCGCTGCCCGTCCCTCGCATTGGCATCACGCTGCCCATTGGGCTCGGCTTCATCGCCATCATCTGGTGGGTGATCGGGATCGCAGGTGCACTCGCGGAAATTCCGCTTCTCATCTCCCTCATCCTGCTCTCGATCATCGCCGCCGCTCCCGCATTCGGAGAAATCACGCGACTTTGGCAAGGGATTACGAGATTCTGGAAAGCGCCCACGTCCACCTCAGCACTGGCGGTGGCGGTCATCGCCCTAGCGGCCTGTTATCCCACGTTCTGGGCGCTCACCCCAGATGGCATCTTTGATGCCCAGCTTTACCAACTTTCCGTACCGGCGACGTGGGTCCGCGACGGCGTCATCCAAAACCTCCCGTTCAACGAGCGAACCTCCTGGGCGGCGCTGGCCGCTGCGCTCTACGGGCCCTTCCTCGCGCTGGTCGGCCAGCCCGCGCCCTCGCTGATCGCCCTCATCGCGCTCTTCACCATCGCGACGATCACCTTCGGGTTGGGCCGCATGGTCGCGGGGGAGCGAGTAGGGTGGGTGGCCGCGGTCATCGTCGTCGTCACGCCCATCGTCACCGTACTCGGAGGCAACACCCACCCCGACCTGCTCATCACCTGCTACACCGCCCTCGCCGTGGTGCTGGGTCTCTGGTGGCTCGACCAACCTCAGCGCGGCAGCCGCGGGTGGCTCGTGCTGATGGGGCTTGCCGCCGGGTTCGCCTTCTCCACCAAGATGAACGCGATCACGGTGCTCATTCCCATGGCGGTGGTCATGGTGGTCTCCCTGATCACCGCATCGCGGGAAGGGCGCATCCGTCGCCTGATCGAGTTCATCACGATCGGCGGGATCTCGGCCGCGGTCGTCGCCGCGCCGTGGCTGATCACCCGCGCCATCTGGACCGGCAATCCGGTGCATCCCTTCCTGACCGGGCTCTTCCACGGACCGGTCCGCGATCTCGGCAACCCCTCCTTCGATTGGGCCAAGTTCGGCGTCGGCACCGGCATCGACGCCTTCCTTCGCCTGCCCTGGGATCTCACCATCCACACCAAGGTGTTCGGCGACGGATTCCTGCCCGGCAGCTACAGCCTCTTCCCGCTGCTGACCATTCCCCTCGTCCTACTCGTTCCCGGCATCGCAACGCAATCCCTCACCTTGCGCATATGGGCCATCGTGCTGATGAGCGGCGCATTATGGTTCCTCAGTGCGCAGTACGGCCGGTACTCGATTCCGATCATCCCGCTCGCCGCCGTGCTCGTCGCCGCCAACCTCGAGATCCTGCTTCGCTGGGCCGATCAGCCGACTCGCCTGACCCCGCGTTCTGCGACCTCCGGCGTGGTCGCCCTCTTGCTCGTCGGCACCGCGACCCTGACCATTCTGACCGCGAGCCAAGCCTGGGCGTGGCCGACCCGCGCCCCGATTGCCGCCGCGCTCGGCTTCCAACCTCGCGAGGAGTTCCTCACCCAGCGCATCCGCACCTACGCTGCAATGAATGAGCTTGCCGCCATCAATCCGAACCGGCCAGTGGTCCTCCAAGTCGGGTCCCCCAACGCCCTCTACACGGAAGCCCTGGTCAGCCGCCACGAGGCACCGCCCTATGCCACGCTGCGCAGCATCACCGACCCCGCCGCCCTGGAGAACGCCCTCCGCACCGGCCCGTGGGACTACCTCATCGTCGACCACCGCCAACTCGACGGCACCGGCTTCTCGTCCGACTCCTTGCTCGTCAATGGCAATGACTTTCTCGCCGATCGTTTCCCGCTGCTCTGGGAGGCCAACAGGGTTTCGCTCTGGGATCTTCGCGCCGAGGCCATCGATCCCAGCACCGAGCCCACATCGGTGCCCCCTGCATCACCCGCCACACAACCGGGCGACTGCACGATCACCGCGATCGATCCCTGCGTCACCGCGAGCTCGGTCACCCCGAACGCTGACGGCCTGACCGGCACGGTGATGATCACCTGGGCCACCGGCGACGAAGCAAATGGCGTGGTGCACGTCAGTGTCGATGGCGAACCCGCCACCAACTTCGCCGGCGGACCGGCGGGCACGGCGGAGGCGCCGTGGATCGTCCCAGGGGCGACCTACACATTCACCGTCAGCCACGACGGCGAGACAGCGGTGCTCGCCTCGGTCAGCGTGATCTGGGAGCCGCAGCAACCATGATCCGGCTCCCGCGCGCAGCCCTCGTCATCGCCGTGATCGCAGTCCTTGTCGGGATCTCGGTGGTGGCCGCGCGCGCCGCGCACCAGGTCGCCCTCGCGGAATTGCCAGGCGTGGTCTGGCCGCTCGTGATCGCCGTCGTGATCCTTGGCGGGGCAGGGGCGGCCCTTTTCGGCCACGAACGCGGCGTCGCCCGCGCCACGATGCTCGCCGTTGCCACGGTGGTGGGCGCCACCAGCCTCCTCGCCGACGCCTTGCCCGCCCTGCTCGCCGTGCTCTGGTTAGCCTGGCTGGCCACCGCCATCGGCGAGACGATCACCACCCGCCTCCTGCCGCGGGACGTTCTCTCGCCGAGCGCCCGGCCCGTCATGTCGATGCTGATCGGCCTCGGCCCCATCGCGATCATCTGGTGGCTCATCGGCCTCGCCGGGTGGTACAGCCTCGGCCCGATCTTCACCACATTGGTTGTCCTGAGCGTGCTCGTCGGCCGGCCGATGATCACGGCTGCCCGAAACGCCGTCGCACCGATCAGCCACTTTTGGCATGCACCGTCCCGCATGAGCGCCGCGTCGATGGTGATCATCACCTTCATGCTGCTGGTCGCCTGGCTCCGCGCCCTGCCACCCGACACCACCTTTGATCCGATCATGTACCAGTTGGCCGTCCCCGCCGGCTGGATCCGCGACGGTGCCATCCACGATTTCCCGTTCCACTACCGCGCATCGTGGTCCGCCCTGGTCGGCTCGCTCTATGGCGGACTCTTGCTCATCGCGGGGCAGCCGGCGCCTGCGTTCCTCACCATCCTCGGCGTCATCGCGCTGCTGATCCTCGCGTGGGGCATCGGCTCCTCGCTCGGCGGCGACCGCGTCGGATGGCTCGCCGCCATCGTCCTCGTCACCATCCCGGACAACTTCCACTACGCCTGGAACGCCTACATCGACTTCCTCAGCACCGCTTTCATCGTCGCCGCGATCACCCTCGCCCTGTGGTGGATCGATCACCGCCAGCGCGGCTGGCTCGTGCTCCTCGGCCTCGTCGCCGGATTCGCGTTCTCCGCCAAGATGGTCGCCATTCTTTTCCTCGTCCCCATCGCCGCGCTGCTGCTCTGGGAGGCGCTCCGCACCCGCAGCGGCCGGCTGCGCATGCTTCGCG
>JAPOLF010000165.1 GCA_029977305.1 bacterium
CGCCAGCTGTCGGCGAGGATTCTGCTGAAGACGACCTGGTCCAGGAACTGATCGAGTACCGCGCCCTGCGCGATGCCATCGCCTCGCTCGCCGAGACGGACCGGGCAGGACGCGGAGCCTACCCACTTGGTGGCAGTGTTCCGGTGCCACCAGCCTCCGCCCCGAAGCTTGCCATCCACCAATCCACGTCGCTCGCGAAGGCGCTGCGCCGACGTCTCACCGCATTGGCGACTCCCCCGGTCACGCGGGTGATGCGCAAGGTGGTCTCGCTCCAGGAGATGGCGGTGCGATTGCTGACGATGGTCAACCACGGCAAGCCGGTGGGGTTCCGCTCCTACGTCGGCCCTAGTCCGACGCGCGAGGAACTCATGGTGGGCTTCCTCGCTGTGCTCGTCTTGCTGCGACGCCGGGTGATCGACGCCGAGCAGGCTGAACCGTTTGGGGACATCGACTTGATGCGTGTGGCAGGCGCAGATGCCTCATCCACGGAACTCGCGCGAGGGTTGGAATGAGCGAATCGCAAGACATGACATTCGTCGCTGAAGCCGACGAGACGCCGGTCATCGAGGCAGGGGCATCCGCGCCCCAACCTTCGGTTGAGGAAACCCTTCCCTTTCCCGAAGACGTCTTGATCAGCGAAATGGTCATCAGCGACGATGACCTCGCGATGATGGTTGAGTCGCTGCTGCTGGTCTCCCCCGAGCCGCCGTTGATCTCCGAGCTCGCTCAAGCCTGCGAGGTGCGTCCGAAGCGCATCGAGCAGGCACTCGAGACCCTGACGGCCATCTCCGACCGAGGTTGGGTGGTGGTGCGGCACGGTGACCGCGCCCATCTCGCGTCTTCCCCGCGCTATGCGGCCCAGGTGCGGCGGTTCCTCGGGCTAGAGCGCGAGACCCGACTTTCCGGCCCATCCCTTGAGGCGCTCGCCGTGATCGCCTACCGTCAGCCGGTCACGCGCAGCGAGATCGAATCGGTGCGCGGTGTCGATTGCTCCGGGGTGCTCGCGACGTTGCATGCACGTGGATTGATCGAAATCTCTGGCCGACTCCAGACGGTCGGGAATCCCCTGCAGTACTCGACCACTCCGGCATTCCTCCACCACTTCGGTCTGACGTCACTTGCTGACCTGCCAGACCTCGGGGCCGTCAACGGGACCGATGCCGGGGTCTTGCTCGATGCAGCGCTGGCCATGGCCGAGGAGATGCCCGCGCCAACCTCGGATGACGCGTCCACGGTCGTGGAGACTTCAGAGACCGCCGAAACTGCGGAGAGCGAAGACGACGTCGCGACTGAAGCAACCGTGGGATCTCTGGTTGCGGAGGTTGTCGAGGACGTCGTGGCCGTCATCAGCGAGGACGATGAACCCAAGGTCTCCGATGATGCTCCGGAGCAGTTCGCGGACTAACCCCCGAGTTCACGCACGCGGACCACGCACCGGGCGAGGCGCTCTGCGACGGCGGTGACCATGGGGCGTGTCGTGCCCCGCCCGACGGTCATCCTGATGCTGCTCCGGGCACGCTCATCGCTCATGCCCATCGCCAGAAGCACGTGGCTCGGCTCGGTGCGTCCGGTGGTGCATGCGGATCCGGCCGAGATCGCGACACCTTCGAGGTCCATCGCCAGCACGATCGTCTCGCCCTGCACGCCGGGAATCGAGATGTTCAGGTTGTTCGGGAGGCGGAGCGGCCCGAGCGGAGGGCCGTTCAGTTCCACATCCGGCAGCCGCGTGAGGATCTCGCTCAGCAGGGCATCGCGCATCTCGCTGCAATGGCGCACGTAGCGCTCACGCAGGAGTTCCGCCTGCTCGATCGCCATGCCGCACCCGACGATCCCGGGGACATTCTCCGTCCCGCCGCGCCGCCCGGATTCCTGCCCTCCTCCATCCATCACGACGTCCATCGCGATGCCGGATCGCGCATACAGGAGCCCGGCACCTTTCGGCCCGTAGCACTTGTGCGCCGAGGCGACCAACAGGTCCACCCCGAGGTCGTTCACGTTGATGGGAAGCGACCCGGTCGCCTGCACCGCATCGGTGTGAACCAGCACGCCGCGATTCCGCATGGCACGAGCGATCTCCGCAACCGGCTGAATGGCCCCGCATTCGTTGTTGGCGAGCATCACCGAGACCATCACCGTCTCCGGACGCACCGCAGCGATGATGTCTGCCACCCGCACGATGCCATCTGGCCCCACCGGCACCAGCGTCACCTCAGCACCGAGCAGGCGCATGTGCTCTGCCGCATGCAACACGGCGTGGTGTTCGATCCCGATCGTGATCAGGTGCGGATGCGCGAAACGTGTCATTGCGGCAGCGAGCACGCCCTTGATGGCCAAGTTGTCTGCCTCGGTGGCGCCGCTCGTCCAGATGATTTCGGCGGGATCGCAACCAAGCACACGCGATGCTTGGGCACGAGCGGTGTCGATTGCCGCACGAGCCTCTTGCCCGAGGCGGTAGATGCTGGAAGGATTGCCGAAGCGCTCGGAGAAGTACGGCCGCATCGCATTGAAGACGCGCGGATCGCACGGGGTGGTGGCCGCGTGGTCAAGGTAGATGTCGTCGCTGGGTTCCTGCTCAGACATCGGTGCCGCCCTTGTGATTGCTAGGAGGGCGACTCCGCCTCAACACCCGCTTGCGACGGAGACTGGGCAATGAGATCAGCCAACGTCATGGAATCCAATGTGCCGGCAATCGCATCCCGCATCCGCATCCACACCGGGCGCGTCTCGCAATTGGTGATTAGCGGGCAGGTCTGGTCCTCCGGGTCTTCGGAGACGCAGTCCATCGGTGCGACCGGCCCCTCCATGACGCGGTAGACATCACCCACGCTGACGAGTTCCGGCGAACGCGTCAACTGATACCCACCTCGGGCCCCGCGAGTGCTCTCGACCAGCCCAGCGTTGCGCAAGGGCCCGATGAGTTGCTCCAGGTACGGGGCGGGGACGGCGGAAGCCTTCGAGACTGCGGCAATCGACATCGGGCCGTTCCCGAAGTGGCGCGCCAAGGCGACCATGGCACGCACCCCGTATTCGCCTCGTGTTGACACTTTCATCGTCAACTCCCCGAGTGCGCTGCCGACCACGGTGAGGGCCGCGTCCCAGCCAATGCTAACGGCCGCGGCGATGCACGGTCAATCCGACTCAGCAGGTCGGGTTACCGTGCGAAGCCGCGCAGGAACTCGGAAACGGCGCTGCTCAGGCGAATGCCGGGATTTCGGCTGAATTCCGGGCTCAATTGGCGATAGACGTGTGACAAGCGGTCCGCGGTGAAGATGCCCCGATAGGTGCCGTCTTCCGTGACCGGCACCGCCCAGCGATCGGCCTCAGCCATGCGGTGCTCGACATCGTAAATGGAGTCATCGACCGTGACCGATCGCACCGTGGGATCCATGGCATCGCGCACCAGCCGATTCGAACTGCTTGCCCCAAGTTGATCCAACAGGATGTTGCGCCAGAGCATGCCAACCACCTTGCCATGCTCGGTGACCACCACATCGCGCGGACCTCCGCGCAGAGCCCACGCCAGGGTCTGATCGGGCGATACCCCACCCATGTCCCACACGGCAAACTGGCCGACTTTCAACCGGCGGAGCGTGTACTCGATTCTGACCGACTGAAGCTCCAATTGCGCCGCGAAGATGAGGAACGCGGCGATGAGGGGCAGCGCAAGACTGCGCAACCAGACCGCGGCGGCAATGCCGAGCACGGCCGCAAGCACCTGCCCGAACCTCACCGCGACCACCGTCCCCTGCTCCCGTCCGATCCGATCGGCCAGCACCGCGCGGAGGATGCGGCCACCATCCATCGGGAACGCCGGCACCAGATTGAGCACGGCGAGAAGGAGGTTCGAGAACACCACAATCAGCACCACGCTGAGGAGGCCAGGTCGGAAGAGTTGGCGCCCGATGTCGTCGACGCCGGAACTCCCGGAGAGCACCAAGGTCAGGATTGCTAACGGAACGACCAACACAGCGACAGCAACATTGACCGCCGGCCCAGCGAACGCGATGGCGATCTCTGAGCCTGGCCGATGGGGCAGCGGCCCCATGCGAGCCACGCCACCGATCAGCGAGAGGGTGATGTCATGGACGGTGACGCCAAAATGGCGGGCCATCAGCGCATGCCCAAACTCGTGGGCGAGCACCGCGGCAAAGACGAGAACGACGAAGAGCACGCCGAACCAAACCGGGCTGCCTCCCCGCTGGTCGCCAAATCGTCGCCAATCGACGAGCACCCAGAGGAACACCACGAGAAACGATGGATGAAGGCGGATGTCAATGCCGCGAAACGTTCCGAGGGAGATCCCCTGCATTGCCGCTCACTCGTGTCGATCGCGTGTGCCCAAGGGCGACGTCGGGGACACCGCCGTCGCCTGTTCTCCGCTCCCGGTGGCCGAAAAGAGTGTAACAACTGACGCAACTGCCAAGGATCGATGTACGGACGCCATCTTTGGCTCCAAGAGCGAAATGTGGCACGATTCTTGCTATACGGCGGAGGTGTGTCGCAGGATGCATGCCACGGCAGCGGGCCCGCAGCCCGCCGGCTTGCGACCAATGGAGTGTCACCATTCGCCGGAGGG
>JAPOLF010000166.1 GCA_029977305.1 bacterium
CAGCCAGGAAGACCGCGAGAACCTGATCAAGGAAACCGAGAAGGCCTTCGGCCCCGTCGACATCCTCGTCAACAACGCCGGCGGCAGCTACGGCGACGACATCCTCACGTTCGACGAAGAGACCTGGGACAAAAACTTCGACCTCGTCGTGAAGAGCGTCTTCCTCTGCTGCAAGCGCGCCCTTCCCGGCATGATCGAGCGCCGCCGCGGAAACATCGTCAACATCGCCAGCGTCAACGGCATGACCGGCATCGGCGAGGAGGCCTACGGCGCCGCCAAGGCCGGCATGATCAACCTCACCCAGAACCTGGCGATGAAGTACGGCCGCTATGGTGTCCGCGCCAACGTCGTCGCCCCCGCCACCATCCGCACCCCCATCTGGAACGCCCGACTCAAGGAGCGCCCCTCCGCCTTCGAGGACCTCACCCGCTGGTACCCCCTCGGCCGCGTCGGCGAGGCGGAGGACGTGGCCAACGCAACCCTTTTCCTTGCGTCCGACGAAGCCAGTTGGATCACCGGAATCACCCTCCCGGTCGACGGCGGCCTTCTCGCCGGCTCCTATAAGATGAACATGGACCTCAGCGGTCCCGGCGACAAGGAATGACCCGGAAAGGATCGACCTCCATGCAGACCCCCGTCTCTCGTCGCGCCGCGGTGATCGCCACTGCCATCTCCGCCATCGGGGTTCGCGGCCTCACCGTCCGCGCCCAAGCAGCCGACGCCACTGATCCCTACGTCACCATCCGCGTCTACCAGTTGAAGGACACCACCGACCGCGCGGCCCTCATCGCCGACACCGAAGCCAGCCTGATTCCCCTCCTCGAGACGCTCCCCGGGTGGCTCGGCTTCACCGTCCTCGAACCCGATCCGCTCACCTGGTTCGCCATCACCGAATGGGCCTCCAAGGAGGATTCCGCGACCGGCGGCGCTGCCATCAAGGAGTGGGTCGCCGAACACGTCGCCGATTCCATCGCCAGTGGACCGGAGTCGATCGAGGCCACCGTCAACATCACCGCAGCGCCCGCGAGCGACGCCACCCCAGCCGCGTCTTAGGCCTCGCGGCGCGGCACGAATCGCACCCATCCCTGCGCGAAGCGGACGGTGACATCGCCGTCCGCTTCTTCATGCACGGCGATGCTGATCCGCTCCTCGGGGTCGAATGCCACTGCATCCAGAACCGGGATGGTTCGTCCGCCCGCCTGCACGACCAATGGCCCACCGAGGTGCGCCACCCCCCGCACGAACTGCCACGCCCAGGATGCCGGCAGCAGCGAGGTCACCACCCAATCCGCTGGGGCAGGGGAGGGCGCCAACGAGGCCCGCGCCTCGTCCTGCGGCGCGGCCACCAGCCGCCCCGCCGCGAACGCGGGCAACGCCTCGAGCAGCAACGCCGCCCCGATCTCCATCAGCTGCGCCTCGAGGTCGTCCCCGCGCGATCCCGCCGGGATCGGCACCGCCGCCTGCGCCACCACCGCCCCGTGATCGAATGCCCCATCGAGCAGATGCACGGTGACCCCTGTGACTCGCAACCCGTTTCGATAGGCCCAGAAGACCGGCTCCGGCCCCCGCAACGCCGGCAGCAACGAGGGATGGAGATTCACCCCGCCCAGTCGCGGGATCGCCAAGACGTCCGGTCGCAGCAGCCATGGAAAACACGCCACCGCCACGAGGTCAGGCTGGTCTTGCCGAACTGCCTCGGCAACGGTCGCACGACCGACCCACTGCACGGGCACGCCGTGCTGCTCCGCCTCGGCCGCAACCGGATCGTCCGCGACCTCCGTCCCGGCCATCACCACCGAGACGACCTCATGCTCGTCAGCAGCGAGCAGCACCCGCGCCGCCTCAACCCCGGAGGCGCACGGCATGCTCAGCAGGGTCAGCCTCATCCGCCGTCCCCCCTCGCCGCATGCTCGTAATCTCCCGTATCATCTTTCCCAATCACGCGACACAAAGGAGCGCCGCCCATGTCCTCGTCCCGCAGTGGTGTCACGCGGTCGGTTGTCGGTGTCACCGTCATTGCCCTCGTGATCGCAACCTTGCTCTCCACCGTGATTCTCCCACGCGCCACCCACGCTGCCGTCGACGATCCCATCGCTGCCGCCGTCCCGGACACCGCGTGGCTGCTCATCAACGTGACCACTGATCTCTTCGGTGAGCAGGCCGTGCTGGCCGACATGCTGATGGACCGTGCCGGCATCGGTGCCTCGATCGACGACGCGATCGCCCGAGGTCCGGGCTGGGCGCAATGGAACGATGTCTTCAGCGCGGCCCGCCCCTTTCTCGGTGGTGAGGCGGCGATCTTCCTCGACCAGTCTGTGATCCCGGCGATCGTTGACGCCTCCGCTGGGCGTCCCGTTCCCACTCGCTACCTCGATGGCATCGGCCTCATCCTGTCCGCCTCGGATCCCGCCGCCACTGCCGATGCCCTCGCCGCGTTGATCGACGATGGGTCGACCACCGCCGCCGCCCCGGTCAACCTCGAAGGCCGCTTCGTCTACGCGATCAACGACTCCGCACCCGATGGCATGAACGGCTTTCTCGTTCCCCTCGACGAGGTCGTCGCCATCACCCTCTCCAAGGCCACGGCCCTCTCCGTCATCGCCTCCGCCGAGGGGGACGAAGCCTCGCTGGCCGACAGCGATGCCTACGCCCGATTCACCCCGATCCTCCCGGAACAGCGGCTCGGCATGGTCTACACCAACCTGGAATGGATTCTCGCAACGATGCGCGATGTCCTCGCTACCCAGCCGGACCTCACGCAGCAACAGCGTGCCCTCGCCGAGCAGTTCCTGTCCGCCTCGTCACCGAGTCCCACTGTTGCCGTCCTTTGGGCCGATCCCGAGGGATTTCGCCTCCGCCAGGTGACCGACGGCAGCGGCACTCCCAAACCACCGGTCACCGGCGCCGGCTCCATCCCTGCTGACACGGTGCTCTTCGCGGCCGGGAGCGCATTGGGCGCCTCCCCGGCGCTCCGTGCCCTCCTCCCCATGCTGGACGCCGCGGCCGCAGATCCGGCATCCGGGATGGGCGCGCCGTTGTCGTCGCTCCTCGGGTTCGACATCGGTGAGGACCTTCTCTATCACCTCACCGGGCAGTGGGCGGTCTCCGGCCAGTTGCAACTTCTTGCCAACCCGCCATTCACCCTCTCGATGACCGCAGAGACCGACGATCCCGTCGCGCTCGCCGAGACCATGGCCAAGATCAACAACGTCCTCCGCCAGCAGGGCGCCCTCGACACCACTTTCCGCGAGAGTGTCATGCAGGGCGGAACCATCTACTCCCTCGCCGTGGACCTCGACACGGAGTACCAAGATGTTCCCATCGAATGGGGCGTCCTCAACGATCGCATGGTCCTCACCTTCGGCCTGCTCGTCGACAATGTCCTCAAGTCCCCCTCGTCCAGCCTTGCAGACGCCCTCCGTTACCGAGCTGCGATGGCGCATTTCCCCGAGGACCGCACCTACGAGTCCTATCTCGACATCCAGCCCATGATTGCCCTCGCCAACATGGCCATCTCCTCCAATGCCCCCGCCGGCACCGTCGCGCCGCCGACGCTCGCCCTCTCCTGGATCGCCGCCGCCGCGTGGCAGGAGGGCGACCTCGCCATCAACGAGGTCATGATCGGCATCCCGTAGCCTCCGGTTTGACAGCGGTCCGCACCCACGGCTACGTTGCGCTCATACACAACCACGCCGTGCCCGGAGAACATCATGGACACCAGAATGGTCGAATGCGTCAAGATCGGCCGCACCCTCCCCGGCCTCGAGAAGCCCCCCTTCCCGGGTGATCTCGGCCAGCGCATCTACGACAACGTCTCCGCCGAGGGCTACGCCCTCTGGCAGCCGCACATGACCATCCTCATCAACCACTACGGCCTCAACCCCGCAGACCCCGAGACCCGCCGCATCCTCCGCGAGCAGATGGAGGAGTTCTTCTTCGGCCTCGACGCCAAACTCCCCGAAGGCTGGGTCCCCCCCGATCAAGCCCGCCCCACCAAGGGCGGCGGCCCCGCCCGCAAGAAATAGCCACAACGACAACGGCCTCCCGAATGTTCGGGAGGCCGTTTCGCTGTCCGGAAAATGACGATCCTAGCTCGGACGCTTGATCCAAACCGAAATCCGATTGTTCATCCGGTCCGCAACCCACAAGACATTGCCATCCTGCGTTATCGCCAACCCGTCAGGAAGGTTTAGGTCACCTTCACCGTCGCCCGGAAGGCCGAACGTCGTCTCCACCGACCATTCCCGGCTCGACGCGTTCGGTCGCGTCCACACCGAGATCCGGTCGTTGTTCGTGTCCGAGATGTACAGCGTCAGGTCGTCCCCCGTCAGCCCCACCGCGTCCGGCGAGGAGAGGCACGACTCGCACGTGGTGTCCCGGCTCGTCGAGCCGAACCACGTCACCTCACCCCACGCCCCGTCCCGGTACTCCCACTGGCAGATGCGGTTGTTCCCGAGGTCGGCGATCATCGCCGTCTGTTTGTCGCTGCTGAAGACCACGTCATTCACCAGCTTGAACTCGTTGTCGAGATTCCCCTCGCTTCCAAG
>JAPOLF010000167.1 GCA_029977305.1 bacterium
GATCTCCTTGGCGGCCATCGCCTGGGTGTCGGCTTCCGCGGTCACGTCGGTTTTCAGGTAGATGGCCTTGCCCGGACCGGCAGCGTTCAACTCCGCGGCGAGCTTGGACCCGTCCGCGAGATCGGCGATGAGGACATTCGCGCCCTCGTGGACCAAGCGGCGCGAGATCGCCGACCCCATCTCCCCGGCCCCACCGGTGACGATGACGGACTTCCCATCGATGCTGATCGCCATTCCTCGTGCTCCTTCCGTCGCTCCGCTAGCCTGCGGAATCGTCCCAACCGGAGAGCGTCGCCATCGCCGCCCCCACCCCGGCGCCAAACGGCACCGGATAGCCAACATCGTTCAAGGCCCGCTCGAACACCGCCAGCTGCGCCGCGAGCACCGTCGGGTGCGCCTGCGCCGGCCCCATGTGCCCGAGACGAAACAACTTGCCATTCAGCTCGCCATAGCCCGGCGAGATGGTCACGCCGTACTTCCGGCGCATCACCGCGCGCATCCGCGCCTCATCCAAACCATCCGGGGTGCGGACGGCCGTCACACAACTTGCCGCGATCTCGTCCCGGACGGGCCACAGGTCGAGCCCAAGCGCCCTGACCCCAGCCCGGCACGCGGCCGCGATCTGTTGGTGCCGTGCCGCGAATTCGTCCATCCCGACTTCCAGCGCCTGCTCCAACACAGAGCGCAGGGCATAGATCTCGGTCACCGACGGTGTGTACGGGAAGCGTCGCTGGTCGAGCCACGTCGCTTTCCAATCAAGGATCGAGAGGAAGCTTCCACGCAGCGGTTTCGGTTTACGCGCCTCCATTGCCTTCCATGCGTCTGGGCTGATCGCCATCAGCGACAGGCCAGGCGTACCACCCAGGCACTTCTGTGGGCCAGCCACCGCGACATCGAGGCCCCAATCCTCCGGGCTGAGCACCTCCCCGCCGAGGCCGGAGACGGTGTCAACCATGGTGATGACACCGAACTCCTTGGCGATTCTCCCGATCTCCCGCACCGGGTTGTGCGTGCCGGAAGGCGTCTCGGAGTGGACCACTGAGAGGAATTTGATGCCCGGGTTCGCCTGCAGCACACGCCGCACGTCTTCCGGGTCGATCGCGTCGTTGTAGGGCACCGCGATCTCGATCGTCTCGCCTCCGTAGGCCTCGATGAAATCCTGGAACCACTTGCCGAACACCCCGGAGACGAGATTCAACACCTTGTCACCAGGGGAGATCATGCTGGCCGCTGCGGCCTCGAGCCCGAGGATCGCCTCTCCATGCATGATCACCACGTCGTACCTGGTGCGGAACACCTGCTTCAGCAGATCTGTGGTCTCGGCATAGAACTCGATGAACGCCGGGTCGTAGTGGTAGAGCACCGGCTTGGCTTGGTCCCGGAGCGTGCGCGCCGTCACCTCGACCGGTCCGGCCGCGAGATTCAGCCTCGGCCATTGCGTGCTCATCACCCAACCTCCCTCCGACGCGATCACCGCATGGGGGCGCCGACGCGATCGTCAGCGCCCCCACCGGTGGAGTGACTACTGCGGGAACAGCTCAGCGAGCTTGGCCTTGAGGCCCTCGGCATCGCCGACCGCCGACACCGTGATGGTGCCGTCGACAATTTCCTTCTCCGCCTTCTCGAGCGCATCCTTGATTTCCTGCGCCGCATCGTCGGGAAGGTCGAGCAGGCGGACGCCGCCATTCTTGACGTCCATCGTGTACTGCTTGCCAAACGTGCCAGCCTTCAGGTCGTCGACCATCTGCTGGTAGATGCCGCTGTAATCGAAGAGCACCGAGGTCAAGAGGGCGTCACCGTGCTCCGCCTCCTTGTCGCCGATGACGTCGATGAAGTGCACCTGGCTGTCCGGGTTCGCGGCGTTGTGATCCTCGATCGCCTGAAGCATGCCGAAGGACGCACCGTCGCCCATGCCGAAGATCACGTCGGCATTGGCAGCGATCTGCTGCTCGGTCACGCGCTTGGCGCCGGCAGCGTCATCGTAGGCCGCCTCGCCGATCACCGAGTAGAGGAGCTTGGCGTCCGGATTGGCCGCCTTCACGCCCTCGGCGAAGCCGACGGTCATGAAGTTCCATGTCGGGGGCTCACCGGAGACCACCACGCCGACGGTGCCGGTCTTGGTGGACATCGCCGCGAGCATCCCCGCGAGGTAGGCGACTTCCTGCGCTTGGGTCTCGATGTCCGAGACCAAGCCCTCGGCGATCGCTGCCTCATTCTCGATCACCGCGACCGGGATCCCGGACTCCGCGGCGAATTCCGGGCACACGGTCTGGTAGCCGCTGGCATGGCAGATGATGAGGTTCGCGCCACCCGCGCCAAGGTCCTTGAGCAGCGGGGTGATGTCGTCGTAGCCACCGTTCTCGGCAACCACGCCCTCGAGACCATTGGCCTCGGCGACGGCCATCAGCGCGTCAGCCGCCTGCTGGTCCCAGCCCTGGTTGGTCTTGCTGCCGGGCGTGACGACCGCGATCTGCGAAAGCTCCGCATCCTGCGCGAACGCCGGCACCAGCGACAACACCTGCAACGACAGCGTCAACGCCGCCGCCGCGATTCCGAATCGTACCGACTTGTTCATCCTCGAACTCCTTGCGATTCGTGCTGCTACTCCGAAACGTGCCGCAGCGACCGGCAATCCAGTGTCACGCGCTCGCGACCTCCCTTCCTCGGCGTTTCATCATCGCCTCCCCCGCACATACGGCACGCCGAGCGCCGATGGTAGTGCGGTGCGACCAGCCAACAACACGAGGGCAACCATGATCCCGATATACGGCAACATGGTGATGAATTCAGTCCTGATGTCCACCCCGAGAATCTGCAACCCGTTGCCGAGCGACCGCAGCAAGCCGAAGGCCACTGCGGTGATCGCGATGCGATAGGGATTCCACGCCCCGACCATGGCAATCGCCAATCCGATGAAGCCCAATCCCACGGTCATCCCGACCTGGAACAGACGCAGATCGGTGACCGAGAGGTAGGCGCCCGCGAAACCGGCCATCCCGCCGGCGATGATCATGGCGATGTACCGCACCCTCGCCACGTTGACGCCCGACGCATCCGCCGCGAACGGATGCTCGCCGACCGCCCGCACCTCCAACCCGAACCGGGTGCGGTTGAGCAGGAAGGCGAATACCGGCACCAAGAGATACGCCACGTAGAAGAGCACGGGTTGCCCGGAAACGGCAGGCCCTATCACCGGGATGTCCTGGACCAAGGGGATGTGCACGTGCCAGAGCGCCACATCGGCCGAGGGGTTTTCCCGTCCAAAGATGTCACGATAGAGAAACGCGGTGAGCCCCGCGCCGAGAATCGTGATCGCGATGCCGACAAGCGTCTGGTCCACCTGCAAGGTGACCGTCAAGAACGCGAAGAGCAACCCGGCGACGACCCCCGTCCCGATCCCGGCGAGCGTTCCCCAGACCGCACTGCCGGTGGAGTATGCGGCGAGGAATCCGAAGAATGCCCCAGCCAGCATCATGCCCTCGATGCCGAGGTTGAGCGATCCGGACTTCTCCGCGACCGCCTCCCCGAGAGAAGCGAGCAGCAGCGGCACGGCTGCCACGAACCCGGCTGCGAGCATCGCGGTGATGAATGCGGCGATGTCGATGCCTGAGGTGTTCATGCCCGCCCCTCCGATCCGAATGTGGCATTTGCTGCCTCGGCCATCTCGGCAGAAGCGATGATGTCCATGGGGGTGTTCGCATCGACCGCAGGCTCACCGGTGAAGAGCACCGGTGCCTCGATCTTCCGCTCGAAGTAGACCGCCACCGCGAAGAAGATCAGCATCAACCCCTCGAGGATCTCGGTGTAGTACGTCGGGATCTCGAGCGGTCGCGCCATCATCTGGCCGCCGACCGCGAGGAACGACAGGAAGTACGCGAACGGGATGATCCACAAACTGTTCAAGCGTGCGAGATAGACCAGCGCGAACGCCGCGAAGCCGTAGCCCGGATTCCAGTTCCCTTGGAAGAGTCCTTTCACGCCGAGGATGTCATTCGCCCCGGCAAGCCCTGCGAAAGCGCCGCTCACCAGCAACGCGAGCACGGTCAGCCGCGTCACCGGCAGACCGGCGTGCAGGGCGGCGTGACGGTTCCGCCCGAGCATGTCGAGTTCGAAACCGAGGGTCGTGCGGCGGAACAGGATCGCCACCACCACAGCGAGCACCAGTCCCACGATCAGACCCATGTGAATGTCGGTGCCCGGGATGTACGGCAAACGCAACTCCTTGGGGATCAGCCGCGTCTGCGGAGGCACCACGTCGGGATCCTTCACCGGTCCCTTCACCAGCCATGACGTCACGTTCAAAGCGACGTAGTTCATCATCAGGGTGGTGATGATCTCGTTGAGTCCCCATCGCGCGCGGAGCACCGCCGGCACCACCGCCCAAAGCAGCGTGGAACGGAGGGTGGAACGAACGGGAACACTCATGAATCCATTTGAGAGAGGTAATCCGTGCTGCCCAGGTCAACCAGGCGCGCATCCTTGGCCACAACAGCATCGTGGAGGCTGCTGCGGTAGGC
>JAPOLF010000168.1 GCA_029977305.1 bacterium
CCGACGACATCGCCACAATGGAGCCTCCGGCCATCCCCAGCAAGACCATACCGAAGATGCCGTCATCAGCGCCGATGTGCCGTTTGATGTCCGGGATCCGCACCGCCCACGGTGCGAAGATCCACCCTGCCAAGAGAAAGAAGAGCATCACCCCCCAGCGGGCGCGACGGAGTCGAGCGGGGGCGATTCCCGCGCTCGGCGCACCGCCAGTGACGGCCACGCCAGTGCCCGGGGAAGAGTTGACGCTCTCGGAATGCATCTGGGCCTCGTCATCAATGTCCGCTGCACGGATCATCGCACGAACCAGCGAGGAATCCCGCGGCATGCACCTAGGCTTCGGCGATTTCCTCAGGGAACCCGGTGGCGGTGTCCGCGATGATGCGCCGATCTCCCACCTTGCTCGCGAACGCCGCGATCACGAGGCCCATCAGCGCCACCAGCACAATGCCGTACCGGAGACTCGTTGCTCCGCTCACCTGTCCGATCATCGGCGGACCGACGATCATCCCGCCGGCCCCGGCTGCGGCCACCGCTGCCAACGCCGCGCTCGCCGAAATGCCCGGCGTTCTCCCCGCCGCGCTCATGGTGATCGGGAAGATCGTCGACAACCCCAACCCGGCGAGCCCGTACCCTGCGATCACGCTCGCGATCGAGGGAAAGAGCATCGCCCCGCCCAGTCCGACGAAGACGAGCAACCCGCCAACCCGCACCAGTAACTTCGGCCCCAGCGTTCTCGCCAGCCAATCGCCGGCAAATCTGCCGACCGCCATCAAGATCGAGAATGAGGTGTACGCCAATGCCGACACGCGCACCGTGGCCCCGAGATTCTCCTTGAGGAAGATGCCACTCCAACTGGCGACCGAACTCTCCGCCAGCAACGTGCAGAAGGCGATCACCGAGACTCCCGCCAAGGGTCCGGTCGGCCAGGCGAAGCGCGTCCCGGCCCCCGCAGACTCTTCCTCACCCGCCGGCAGCAGCCACCGCGAGCACAGCAGCACAACCAGGATCATCGCCAACCCGGTCGAGAAGAACTGCAGAGCGATCGCCACCCCGCGTGCTGCGATCGTCGCGCCGATCAATGCCCCGACAATGGTCGTCGCGCTGAACACCCCGTGGAACGACGACATGATCGGCCGTCCATAGCCGCTCTCCACCCGCACGGCTTGCGCGTTCATCGCCACATCCATCGTGCCGAAAAACAGCCCGAACACCAGCAGTCCCGCGAATAGCTGCGACGGAGACCGCGCCAATCCCGGAAGGACAGGCGTGAGACAGACGCAGATCGCGCTGACGATCAGGACTGCACGACTCCCGAACCGCGAGACCAGCCTCCCGGTCTGCGTCATCGCGATGATCGCCCCCACCGGGATGCCGAGCAGCGCCATCCCGAACGCCCCGGGCGTCGCATCGATCTGCTGCTTCACATCCGGCACGCGCACCGCCCAAGTGCTGACGATCACGCCGGTCACGAAGAAGAAGGCGATCACTCCCCAACGCGCTGCCCGAATCCGCTGCGCGGAAAGCGCTGAGTAGACAGGCTGGTGGGGGGGAGGGGAGGTGTTCACGGCTCTGCGACATCAATCCTTCCGCATGAACGATCGACGCCTAGCCCTCGGGGACCACTCCGGCACCGTCCACCGTCGGCTCGCCCAAGCCATCGCTGTGCCGCGCCTGCCCGGCCATCGCGAAGACCACCACTCCCAGCGCGGCGACCACCAGCAGCCCGGTCTTCAGCCCAAATCGTTCCGCCACGAACCCGATCACCGGCGGCCCTGCCAAGAATCCCACGTAACCGGCAGTGGCGACGGCAGTCAATGCGAAGGTCGGCGACACCCCTGGCGTCCGACCCGCCGCGCTGAGCACCAGCGGGAAAAGCGTCGCCAACCCTGCGCCCACCGCGGCGAACCCGATCACCGCCCCCGCCACATTGCCGACGAACAACCCGATCCCCAACCCGAACGCGACCAGCAGTCCGCCGGTGCGGATCATCGCCACCGCGCTGAAGCGCTGGGTCAGGCCGTCCCCGGCAAATCGCCCGATCGCCATCATCAACGAAAACGCGGTGTACCCCGCCGCCGCGATGGCCGCGGTCGTTCCCAAGTTGTTGCGGAGGTAGACAGCCGTCCAGTCCGCCATCGCCCCTTCACCCAGCAGCACGCAGAAGCCGATGATCCCCAATCCCAGCAACGCGCCCGTTGGCAGGGCGAAAAGCGGCCCGTTCCCGCGCGGCTGCGGCGGGTCCGGCATCAGATGGGGTCGGGCGATCACCGTGCCGATCGCCATCAACACGCCCACTGCCGCCAGATGCGGCACCGGCGCCACGCCACGACCCGCGATCAATCCCGACGTCGCCGCCCCGATCAAGCCGCCAACCGAGAACATCGCATGGAAGGAGGACATGATCGGCCGCTGATACGCTTTTTCGACGATCACCGCCTGTGAATTCGCCGGCACCTCGAACGACCCATAGAAGACGCCGAAGACAAGGAGGATCAGTGCGAACGTGATGAGGGAAGGGGCCATCGGCAGGATCGGCAGCATCGCGCACACCCCGAATGCCGAGATGGTCAGCACCCCGACACTGCCGAACTTCGAGACCAAGACCCCGGAGGTCGGCAACGCCACCAAGGCACCGACCGCCGTCCCCAACAGCGCCAGCCCGAGTTGTCCGTCGGAGAGATCGAGGCGGTGCTGCACATCCGGGATGCGCGCCACCCAACTGCCCATCGTGATCCCGGCCAGCATGAAGAAGAAGATCAGCGCGATGCGCGCATCCCGGGGCGGCTGGGCAGACATCAACTGATGGACTCCTCGTGAACCTGCACTGCTCCGCTGATGATCGCAGACTCCCGTCGCCTGCGGGGAATCAACCCCGCCATGCGACACTTCCCGCAGGTCTCACCGGGAGCTGGCCATGAGCAGAACCCCCTCCGCCGACCCCATCACCAACTGGCGCAACATCGTCCTCTACGGGCGCAACGTCACGACCTACAAGATCGCCCTCGCCCAGACCATCGCAGACGCCGTCGCCGCCGGTCAGACCCGCCTCACCCGCGCTGATCTCGCCGCATCGTTTCTCATGCAGTACCGCGACCGTCTCGCCACCGGCATGCCCCAAGGCGTCCTCGCCGACAAGCCCGCCGTCATGGAGACCATCGCCAAAGACCTTGCCGCTGGCACCATCTCCGAGGAACGCGCCCACCTCCTCGCCTCCCGCGAGGCCTTCGACGATGTGATCCCGCGCTTCCACACCGTCGACCGTGAGCAGGTGCCGGTGCCCTTCTACGTCATCGAGGGCAAAGACATCGTCCTCACCGACGCCGCCGCCGACGTCTGGGAAAGTCGCTACGCCCCCGCTCTCAGCCAAGACATCCATGCCCGCTGGGACACCCTCGAGGCCGGCTTCCGCGCCTCACACTCCGCCCGCGCCCTTCGCCTCTCCAACGACACCCACCACCTGCAACTCGTTGGCGCTGGCATCTCCGCCAACGTCACCTCGATCGCCCCGATCCTCGCCGGCTACCAGCGCAACACCTGCATCCACTGCGGCGATCCGCTCGCAGATGGCATCGTGGTCCCGATGGCTCCCGGCATCACCCATCTCTGGGGCATCGCCCTCGCGCACTCCGCCTGCGCCGAAAACGCCGCGCCCAGCCGCGCTGCCGATGATCGCCTCATCACCCGCAACCACGACATCGAGCGCGGCAGCACTCCGCTCCGCGCCTACCTCGTCGACGCCGTCGGTCCCGCACTCGGCGATGGCGGCTCGACAATCCACCGCCTCCTCGACCACGCCCGCCGCATCGCCGAGGATCGCGGCCGCTGGGCGTCCTGATTTCCGCAAGTGGAGACATCGCCATGACCGAACGCGTCCGCCAAATCTACGACCGCAAGGCCTCCTCCTATGACGCCTCCGTCGGTCGCGCCGAGAATCTCATGCTGGGTGATTTTCGCAAACAGTTCGGCGCCCTCATGCGTGGCGACGTCCTCGAAGTTGCCGTCGGCAGTGGCCTGAATCTCCCGCACTACACCGCCGCCGCAATCTCATGCACTGCGATTGATCTGTCAGAGGGCATGCTCGCCGTCGCCCGCGACCGCGCCGAGAAACTCGGGCTTCCGGTGACCTTCGTCCAAGGCGATGCCACCCACCTGCCGTTCGCTGATCACCAATTCGACACCGTCGGCATCTCCCTCGCGCTCTGCACCGTGCCCGATCCCGCCGCCGTCCTCCGAGAACTCCGCCGCGTCTGTCGCCCCACCGGCACCATCGTCCTCCTCGAGCACGTGCTCTCTCCCCACCGCCCGGTCGCCCTCCTCGAACGCCTCCTCACGCCGCTCCAGTCCCGGGCCATGGGCTGCCACCTCGACCGGCCCACCATCGACACCGCCCGTGCTGTCGGCCTCACCATCGAAAGCGAGCAATCACGCCGCCTCGGCGTCTTCCGCCTCGTCACCGCCCATCCCTGACCAAACAATTCCCCCCCTCTCCCCCGCAGGGGAGCGGGGGCAGGGCG
>JAPOLF010000169.1 GCA_029977305.1 bacterium
ATGTTGCCGCGCCGCGGCGGTTGTTCGCCGTCGTCGATGGTGACCAGCAACCCGAGATAGGTGAGCCCCGGGATGAGACTGGCCCAACTCTTCCGGCCGTTGAGCACCCATCCATGCGCGGTGCGCGTGAGCGTCGTGCTGGGAAGGGCCCCGCGGCTCGGGCTCCCCATGTCGGGTTCGCTGTGGATCGTGTTGATCAGCGCACCCTCGGAGACAACCCGGCGACAGATCTGCTCGAAGACCGGTTCGGGCCATGCCCCGTTGTCGCGCAGCCGTCCGATCAGCGCCAGGTGCATCGTCACCATCAGCGCCGTGGCGCCCGCCCCGCGGGCAAGGCGCTCCTGGGCGAGCACGGTCTCCAGCGGGTCTGCTTCGAAGCCGCCGTACCGCTTGGGGACGGTGAGTGCGAGATATCCGGACGCGCGCAAGTCGGCGAAATCCTCGAAGGGGAAGGCATTCTCACGATCGTAGGTGGCGGCGCGCGAGGCGAGCGACACGGCAAGGCGGTCCGCCAGTGCCATGCACTCGGCCTGCCGCTCAGTCTTGGGGAAGGACATTGTTACTCCGTCTCCTCGGGATGGGATGCCGTGATTGCGTCTTGTGAGGAGGGTACCGCACGCGGCGATGATCAGACGACCGTCGGGAGCGGGGATGCGCAGAATGCCGTCGCTGGGCGATGCTTGCGCAACAGCGAAGGGAGGACCAATGGCCGAGATCACCACGATCGCGCAGGAGCACTGCACCACCACCGAAGGACCGCTCTGGCACAGCGATGAGCAGGCCCTCTACTGGGTCGACATTCCGGCTGGGAGGCTCTATCGGTGGACGGCGTCCGGCGGGACCACCCTCGTCCGCGAGGGGGGAGTCATCGGTGGATACACCTTCCAAGCCGACGGCGGCATCGTGCTCTTCGGTGATCGCGGCCGGATCAGTGTGCTGAAGGATGGGCGAGAGACAGTCATCCACGACCACCTCCCGGAGGAGCGCACGTCGCGATTCAACGACGTGATTGCCGATCCGGAGGGGCGGATCTTCTGCGGCACGATGCCGGATGGTGATCGTCCCGGACGCCTGTGGCGCCTCGATCCCGATGGCACCTTGCAGGTGGTGCTCGAGGATGCAGGCCTTTCCAACGGCATGGGATTCACGCCGGACCTGACCGGGTTCTTTCACACCGATTCCGCGAAGGGGACCATCACCCGGTTCACCTACGATCGCGCCACGGGAGCGATCAGCGACCCGCAGGTGATCGTACGCATCCCATCAGACGAGGGAGTGCCGGATGGGATGGCTGTTGCTGCGGACGGCACGCTCTGGTCCGGTATCTGGGACGGCCACGTTCTTCGCCACTTCACCGCCGATGGGGAGGAACTCGGCAGGGTCCGCTTCCCGGCACCGAAGGTGAGCAGCATCACCTTTGGCGGCCCGGCGTGGGCGGAGGCCTACGTCACTCTCGCGGGCGGCGACGACCCGGCCACGCAGGGCGCGGCCGCCGGATCCGTGGTCCGGGTCGACCTCGGGGTGACCGGGCGTCCGCCGTTCCGATCGCGGTTTGGCCTCGCCTAGTCGCGCTTGAAGCGACCGACCTCCGGATCGTCCATGTCGAAGGGCACCTCGGCGATCTCCACCCAGAGCGCATCCGGAATCGGGAACGCGAGGTAGTCGAGCGTGTCCTTGATCCGCTCGGGACGGCTCATCCCGACGATCGTGTTGGTGATGCGCGGATCGCGCGTGGAAAACTGCAACGCCGCCGCCGCCAACGGCACCCCGTGCCGATCGCAGATGGAAGCAAGTTTCCTCACCCGCCCGACCATCTCTTCCGATGCGTCCTGATAGGCGTAGCGCGGGTAGGCGTCCGGTCCCTTGACCAACATCCCGCTGCCATACGGTGCGGCATTGAGCACCGCGATCCCCTTCTTGTGGGCGAGGGTGAGCAGAGGATCGGCAGAGCGGTTGAGCAAGGTGTAGCGGTTGTGGGTGATCACCGCGTCGAAGACACCGCTCTCGACGTACTCGATCTCCAACGGAATCGGGCCACCTGCGACGCCGAGGTGTCCGATGACGCCCTGTTCCTTGAACCGCTGCAGCACCTCGACCGGCCCGCCGGGTGCCATCGCCGCGGAGAAGGTGGTCCATTCCGGATCGTGCAGGTAGACGATCTCGATGCGATCGACGCCGAGCAGGTTGAGCGACCGCTCCATGCGGCGCTTCACGGTCTCACCGGAGTAGTCGTCGTCCTTGGGGTCCCGTCCCTGCTTGGTCTGCAGGATGGCGTTGCTCGGCAGACCGCCGATCTCCTTCAGGGCGAGGCCGACGCGGCGCTCGCTCTCGCCATTGCCGTACAAGGCGGCGGTGTCGATGTAGGGGATCGGGCTGGCGAGCGCGGTCAGCACCGTCGCGATGGCGTCCTCCTCGGTCACCCCGTAGGCGAAGGCCTCGGGCATGTTGCCGAGCGGGGCGCAGCCGACGGAGATCGGCGGGACGGAGAACGGCGCAGGGCCAAATTTCTTCCAATCCAGACTACCCGTGGCAACTTCGACCATCACCGCATCCTCCTTCGCGCGACGTGATTGCACCCGGTGAACGCATGGTGTTCAGGCGGCGTCCGACGCGGTCAATCCTGCAAGCGGCCAATGCCTAACCAACCACAGTGCGGTCCGCACCAAGAAGAAGAGTGCAGCGATCGCTATCAGGTGGTAGACCGCACTGACGGGAATTGGCCCCAATGAGTAATTGGTGAACAGCAGTTGAATCACCGAGGCGAGGACGGTCCCAAGCAATCCAACGATCCCCGGCCAGACGACCGCTTGGGGATGACGTCGCTTCACTGCAATTAGCGCGGCAAGCAGCAGCAGCGTCCCGGGCAGGTAAAAGATGATCACGAAGGTGAATTCCCGGAGACCAGCCGCGACCAGGCCTGCGTAGATCAAGGCGGCGATGCCCGCGACCAGCGCGACCACTCTGGTCGCAGAAGGCGCCAACGCCAATCGAGCCGCGACAATCACTTGGCCGACCCCGGTGATTGCCAAGGTGATCAGGGTCAGGCTCCAGACAACTTCGTGTGCGGTGCCCTCGGGATAGCGGAGAAAACCGTGATCAGTCCCACCAAGGAACGCCGCAACCGCCAGGGCAATGAAGACCAACCCCCAGCCACGCTGCAACGTCGGATCTTTGGTCGGCGACTTCAGCACCCGCACGGCCATCGAAGCGGCGATGACAGCCACCACGTAATCGGAGACGGAGACCCAAGGATCGTGAATCAAGATGCCCATGACCTGAAGTATCGCCGATTTCTCGCCAGCGGTTAGACTGGAATCGCACCCTGGCCGGGATGGCGAAATGGCAGACGCGCCAGCCTTAGGAGCTGGTGTCCGCGAGGGCGTGCAGGTTCGAGTCCTGTTCCCGGCACCCGAGACTCAGGAATGGCCGACGCGATTCGCCGTGCTTGGCACGATTTGTGCATCCTCGCGGTTCACGAACGAAGGAGGGGTATCCCATGGCTTCGCAACGACCTGTTGCCATCGTCACTGGAGCCGGACGCGGCATCGGACTGGCGATCACCAAGCGCCTCACCACCGACGGCGCCACCGTAATCGGTGTTGACATCGCGGATGACGCGGTTGCCGCGGCCGCAGCCATCGCCGGAGTGGTCTCAATCAAGGCCGATATCGCCACGGTGGCCGGCGTCGAGGCCGTTCTCGCCATCGCGGCGGAACACGGCGGAGCATCGGCGCTGATCAACAACGCCGGGATCGTCGACCGCTTCCTCGCCGCGGGGGAGATGGATGATGCCGTCTGGGAACGCGTGCTCGCGGTCAATCTCACCGGACCGATGCGCCTCATGCATGGCGTGCTGCCGGGGATGCTTGCCAAGAAGGCGGGGGTGATCGTCAACATCGCCTCAGTTGCGGGACTCGAGGGTGGCCTCGCCGGTGCGGCCTACACCGCATCCAAGCACGGATTGATCGGCCTCACCAAGAACACGGCCGCCATGTACGGGAACGACGGCATTCGCTGCAATGCGATCGCACCGGGTGCGGTGAACACCGGGATCTCGATGGGCGGTGATCCGAGCCCACGCGGGATGGCGATGCTGCAGACCGTGATGCCCAGCAACTTCCGCACCGGGGAGCCGGAGGAGATCGCCTCGGTGGTGGCGTTCTTGGTGGGCCCTGATGCCAGCTATGTGAACGGCGCGACCTTGGTCGTCGACGGTGGCTGGACCGCCCACTGATCACACCCCGAGTGTCGCCTCGCCTGCGAACTCCGCGACGAAGGCCGCGAGGCGCTCCGCCGCCAGCGTGAGCACTCGCTCGCCCAGTTCGGCTGTGGCCGCCGGGGCATCACCGTAGACGCCGTTCGGTGCCTCGAGCGAAGGGAGTGGCGGCGCATATCCGACACCCGCAAAGGGACGCTCGCGCATGCGCTCCAGATCGGCGCACCCATCGGCATTGATCGCATCCATGCGCACGC
>JAPOLF010000016.1 GCA_029977305.1 bacterium
CATACTCCACCATTTCCCCCGCCACCTCCAAAGCCGATGACATCCAAGGCCTCTATCGCATCATCTTCTGGGCCGCCCTCGTGGTCTTCGTGCTCGTTCAGTTCGCCATCGTCTATGCGGCACTCCGCTTCCGCCGCCGCGACGACGTCCGCCCCGTCCAGACCCACGGTAACCACATCCTCGAGATTCTCTGGACCGCGATCCCGGCCGTCCTCCTCCTCCTCGTCTTCATCCCGACCGCAAAAGTCATCTACGACCATTCCGCCGCCGTCGAGACCGCCGACTTCGACATCGACGTCTACGGCAAGCAGTGGTGGTGGGAGATCCATTACCCCGACATCCCGCTCAACGAGAGCGACGCCACGGCCGGCCCGATCGTCACCGCCAACGAGGTGATCGTCCCGCAGGGCGCGAATGTGGTCTTCAACCTCTACTCGAACAACGTCATCCACTCCTTCTGGGTCCCCCAGTTGAGCGGCAAGACCGACGTCGTCCCTGGGCATAACAACAAACTGCAATTCGTCGCTGATCGCGTCGGCGAGTACTGGGGCGAATGCGCCGAGTTCTGCGGCGGCGCCCACTCGTGGATGCGCTTCAAGGTGATCGTGGTCCCGCCGGACGAATTCGCCCAGTGGGTCGATGACTTCCGCACCCCGCCGGGCAATGACGGCGATCCCGCCACGGCCGATGTCGCCGAGGTCCCCAAGTCCTTTGGCGTGTGCCTTGGCTGTCACCAGATCGCCGGCACCAATGCCAAATACGCCCCCACCGGCATGAGCGCCATCGGCTACGGCGTCGGCACCGGCAACGGCCCGAACCTCACGATGCTCGGCTGCCGCGACACCATCGCCGCCGGCATGCTCGAGAACACTCCCGACAACATCCGCCTCTGGCTGATGGAGACCGACCAAGTGAAGGAGGGCGTCTACATGCCGAACTTCTACAAGGCCGGCAGCCTCACCGTGGCGCAGGTCAATGAACTCGTTGACTACCTCTCGTCGCTCAAGCCCGCGGGCGGTTGCCCGCAGGACGGGCCGACCGGCGGTAACCCCGACTTCGTCTCCGCCCAGGCCTCGGATGCCGACGCACCGGCAGCGACGCCGGTGCCGTAACCGGAACAGCAACGCGTTCGAGCACGATCTGAAACCGTAGCGTCACAGGGAACAGGGAGCAACGTCATGGCATCAGTCGCATACCCGACGCCACAGTCGCAGCAGGGAGCGGTCACGGTTCAAAAGCCGTCCTCGACCTCCGGCTTGGTCAGTTGGCTGACCACCATCGACCACAAGCGCATCGGGATCATGTACGGCACCTCTGCGTTCTTGTTCTTCCTGCTCGGTGGCCTCGAGGCGATCCTCATCCGGGTCCAACTCGCTCGCCCCGAGAACACCTTCGTTGACCTCCAGAGCTACAACGAACTCTTCACCATGCACGCGACCACGATGGTCTTCCTTGCGCTGATGCCGATGTCCGCCGCCTTCTTCAACTACGTGGTGCCGCTGCAAATCGGCGCCCGTGACGTTGCATTCCCCCGGCTCAACGCCTTCAGCTTCTGGACCTTCATCGCCGGCGCCATCGTCCTCAACCTGCCGGTGCTCGCCTCGCTCCCTGGCACCTTCACCTACATCTTCCAGCAGATCGTCTCGTCAGTCCCTGTGCTCCACTTGCCCTGGTCTCAGTACGTCCCGGACCAAGGTTGGTACGCCTACTCGCCACTCACCGCACCGATGTTCTCCGGCAAGGAAGTCGATTTCTGGGTGCTCGGCATCCAGTTGCTCGGCGTCGCCTCCTTGGCCGCCTCCTTCAACTTCATCATCACGATCATCAACATGCGCGCACCTGGCATGACCATGATGCGCCTCCCCATCTTCACGTGGACCACGCTCATCGTCTCCGTCCTCATTGCCATGTCCTTCCCGGCGGTGACCATCGGCCTGGTTCTCCTCGCGATCGACCGCCTCGCCGGCACCAGCTTCTACGCGCCCTACGCCCTCGTGAATGGGCAACTCGTCACCACCGGCGGTGACCCCATACTCTGGCAACACCTCTTCTGGATCTTCGGCCACCCCGAGGTCTACATCCTCATCCTCCCGGCGTTCGGCATCATCTCGGAGATCATCCCGGTCTTCGCCAAGAAGCCCCTCTTCGGATACGGCGTCATGGTCTATGCCACCGCCGCCATCGCCTTCCTCGGCTTCGGCGTGTGGGCCCACCACATGTTCACCACCGGCCTCGCCGCCACTCCGACCGCCGTCTTCACCGCGGGAACGATGCTGATCGCGATTCCCACCGGCGTGAAGATCCTCAACTGGACCGCCACCATGTGGGGCGGGTCTATCCGGTTCACCACCGCGATGCTCTTCGCCGTCGGACTGGTCTCACAGTTCGTCATCGGCGGTCTCTCCGGCGTCATGCACGCCGTCTCCCCGGTCGACACCCAGCACAACGACTCGTACTTCGTCGTCGCCCACTTCCACTACGTGCTCTTCGGCGGAACCGTCTTCGGTCTCTTCGCCGGCCTCTACTTCTGGTGGCCCAAGGTCTTCGGCCGGATGCTCGACGAGCGCCTCGGCAAGCTCAACTTCTGGCTCACCTTCATCGGCTTCAACCTGACCTTCTTCCCGATGCACTTCCTCGGCCTCGCCGGCATGCCCCGCCGCTACTGGAGCTACGGTGAGCAGAGCGGATGGTGGTTCTGGAACTCCATTGCGTCCATCGGCGCGCTGATGATTGCGGGCTCCATCCTCGTCTTCATGATCAACGTGACCCGAAGCATGAAGTCAGGTGCCAAGGCTCCGGCCGATCCCTGGGATGCCGCCACTCTTGAGTGGTCGATTCCCTCCCCGCCGCCTGTCTACAACTTCCTCGAGGTCCCGCAGGTCACCCACGTCAACCAGCTCTGGTACGACAAGTACGGCGATGATCACGGTGGCCAGGCCATCACGCCGAAGCCGCTGAATGTGATCCCCGCCATCGAGGGCGACGATCACGGCGTGCACATGCCGAATCCGTCCTGGTACCCGATGGTTGCCTCGATCGGCATGCTCCTCCTCGCGCTCGGGATCCTGATCCCCAACCCGCACATCCAGGTCCTCTTCCTCGGCATCCCGGTCATCAGCCTGCTCGGCACGGTGATCATCGTCCTCGGCGTCTACGGCTGGGCATTCGAGCCCGCCAGCGAACCCGCTCACTAGCAGGCAAGGGAGTACCGCCTTGGCAGCCACCGCCGCCGAACTTCAAACAGCACACGGGTCCGGCTCCGACCATGTCGACAGCCACGGCCACTCCGACCACCCGCCGTCCAGCACCGGCCTCGACAGCCGGAAGCTCGTCATGTGGGCCTTCCTCGCCTCGGACACGATGTTCTTCGGTGCCCTCATCGGCGTCTACATGACCTACCGCGGGCGCTCCGAAGCCATGGGCATGGGCCCCTACCCCTACGACATCTTCGACATCCCCTACACCTCGGTCAGCGCCTTCGTCCTCCTCATGTCCTCCCTGACCATGGTGCTCGCCCTCGCCGCCATCCAGCGCGGCAACAACCGCGGCCTCCGCGTCTGGCTGACCGCAACCGCGCTCCTCGGCGCGATCTTCGTCGGCGGTCAGTTCTTCGAGTTCACCATGTTCGTCCGCGAGGGCCTCACCCTCAACTCGAACATGTTCGGCTCCTCATTCTTCGTGCTCACCGGGTTCCACGGACTCCACGTGACCGTCGGCGTCATCTGGCTCCTCACCCTGGTCTGGATGTCCCTCCGCGGCGGCATCGACCAATCCAAGTCCCTCAACGTCGAGATCGCTGGCCTTTATTGGCACTTCGTCGACATCGTCTGGATCGTCATCTTCACGCTCGTCTACCTGATCCCCTACGAGAACGTCGGCAATGGCGAGGTCACCCACTCCGCCGAAGGTGCCTTCCACTTCATCACCAACGCGATCCGCTCACTCCCGTTCTAGGCTTCTGCAACCACCAGTCCGCACGTTCGGTCAACCAGCGAGGGATGCTCCGATGGCCCACGACGCCGCACTTGCCCACCACGAAGGCGACCACGACCACCCCGGTGAGGGGTTCTACATCAAAGTGGCCATCGTCCTCACCATCATCACGGTGGTGGAAGTCGTCATCTACTACCTCGAGGGCTTCCGCGACTTCTTGGTCCCCGCACTCATCATCCTCTCCTGCATCAAGTTCGCTGCCGTCGTCGGCTATTTCATGCACCTCAAGTTTGACAACAAGCTCTTTGCATGGATGTTCAGTGCCGGTCTCGCCATCAGCCTCGCGGTCATGATCGCCATGGTGGTCATCATGCATACCGGCAACTACTGGGCCCCGGTGATGCTCCCCAAGAGCTGATCAACTCGCTCGCGAGCGCGCGCAACACCTGAACGGACCACCCATGCATCTCGCCCTCCCGTTCACCCTCCTCGCCCATGCGGGTCAACCTGACCCGACCGGCTACCTCTTCAGCAACTGGACCGTGCAGCCCGGCATCGTGCTCGGGCTGTTCGCGTTGATCGTTTGGTACGTCCTCACCACCGGCCCCATGAACCGCCGCCGCCCCGGCGCCGATCAGCGACCCGTCACAACCGGGCAGCGCGTCGCCTTCTTCGCCAGCATCCTCACCTTCCTCGTCGCTGTCGGCCCGCCGCTCGATGACTGGTCGGACCATTACCTGCTCCTGGCCCACATGGTGCAGCACATGCTGCTCATGCTCCTCGCCCCGGCACTCTTCCTGGTCGGTGTGCCCGGCTGGGTCTACGATCCGCTCGTCCGCAATCGGTTCACCAATCGCCTCGGGTACTGGATCACCCGCCCGCTCTCCGCGCTGGTCATCTTCGGCGTCACCATCGTCGTCTGGCACATCCCGTCGTTCTATGAGGCCGCCCTCTACAGCGATGCCCTCCACTCCGCCGAACACGGCATGTTCTTCCTCACCTCGCTCATCGCCTGGTGGCCGATCCTCAGCCAGGTGCCCGCTTGGCCCCGCGCCACCCCACTCGTCCAGTGCCTCTACTTTTTCGGCCTCTCCGTCGTCACCTCGATCGTCGGGGCGTTCGTCACCTATGCCGCTCCGGGCCTCTACCGTCCCTACAACACCGCCCCCCGCGTCTTCGGCCTCAGCGTCGAGAACGACCAGCAGCTCGCCGGCCTCCTCATGTGGGTCGTCGGGGGCCTGATCTATCTGATCCTGATCACCTACACCTTCCTCCGGTGGTGGGGCCAGCAGGAGGCGGCCGATCGCGCCGCCGGTGACGCCGCCGCCGCCGCCCGCAACAGCTCAAGCCCGTCCGCCTGATCGACTGACGATTGAGGGCCTCAAGCCATGGGCGAAGACAGCCACGAGAACACGGGATCCGTCTGGGCCTTCCTGTGGATCATCTTCTTCTTCAAGATGGCCACCGTCGTCACCATGCTCTATTTCCTCCGCGAGCGTGATTCCAACCTCATCATCGGTGCCACCACGTGGTATTGGTTCCCCCTCTTCGCGATCCTCTTCGCCGCCCCGGTCACCTACCACTTCCGCGTGCGCAAAGCCCGCCGCCGCCGCGCCGAACTGCTTCGCCAGGAATTCATGGTGGATCACCCCGACGACGTCCCAGTGCTCAACCGAGCCGCAGACTAGGGGAGGGGGCGGGTTTCACGCCGGGCCCGGACCCTGTACAATCCGGGCGGAATCGAACAGCGGAAGCAGTGTTGGTGGCACCCCACCAACGGTCAGCGGGAGAGGGTTTCGCATGGTACGCGGATTCGCCCACGGGGTCATTCGTCCGGTCGCCATCTTCGTCGGTGTCACCGTGGTGGTGGTCGCCATCGTGTTGGCAATCGGCAATGCCCTTCTCGGCTTGCACCCGCACGAGATCATCCCTGGCAACTTCCGCAGTGAATGGGTGCGCCAGGATCTGATCGCCGCAGTGGTCGCCGCTCTCGCCGTGCTGCTGGTTTGCTCATGGCTCGCCAAGCCGAACGCCGGCCCAGATGCGCTCGACAAGGACTTGGTCCTCGGCCACACCGATTTCTGGGACACCAGCTCCCTTGGCCCCATGCGCGCCAAGGACTTCTCCGGCCCGATGGGCACCGCCAAGGACATCGCCCCCGGCTATAAGGTCTTCGCCCAGGCCGGCCAACTCGGTACCGTCCTAGGCATGCTTCCCGGCGAAGAAGAGTTCGGCAAGCGCCGCCGCGGCTTGATCTACGTCAAGGGTGCCTACGGCGCCAACGAGGAGATGTGGATTCCCGTCGAGGCCGTCATGGGCGTTTGGCCCGAGACCCAGTCCGTGCTCCTCGCCGCCAAGGGCGACGAGATGGAGCATTTCGGCTGGACCCTCCCGCCGGAGAGTTTCCGCCGCGGCCAGGAACTTCACGAAGCGCCAAAGTCCTTCTAGGCCTGCGCACCGCAGCGCCCCTGCACCGGGCGCCGCTCTCCCGCATTTGCGCTAGCGCGTCTGCGGGGTGATGCAGTACCATCCCACGCACGACGCCATGGTGGTTGTCCGCAAGGGGATTGCTGAATGTCCAACACGTCGCTCTGGCTCGCAGTCGCAGCCCCGATCTACGCCAAAGCCTTCTTCCGCAACAACTGGGTGCGCGTCCCGCTCGTGCTCGGCACGTCGCTGGTGATGTCTCTCGGGTTCCTCGCCAAGTACTCCACGGTGCTCGCCGGCAACTAACCGCCGCGCCGCACAAGATCAACGCCCCGGGAGCAATCCCGTGGCGTGTTTCATTCCACGAAGGGCGACCGTCTGCGGCCCCTAGGCGACCGCCGGCCCCTCCAGCTGCACCGTCGCCCGCAGATCCCCCACGTGGCGCTTGTTGTGGTTCAGCAATCGTGAAGGGGACCGCGCCTCGATCGCCACGATCGTCTCCTCATCCAGCGCCCCCAATTGCCGCAGCACCGACGCCACCACCACCGGATGCATCCGGTACGACCCATCCATCACCCGGATCGCGACCCCCAATTGCTGCTCCGGCAGCGCGAAACAGATCAACCCCTCGGCACCGCTCTTCGCGTAGAGCCGCGGCCCCGTCACCTGCATCAGGTCCGTCACGAATTCGCCGTCCCCTGCGACATTTTCCGGCGCATTCACCATCGCCGTGCGCAGTCGGCGCAACGCCTCCGCATGCTCACGCCCCGCCCCCGCATCAACATCGTCCGGCGCCGCCAGTGCCGCCCACGATCGTGCGAACGACGCCACCGATGCACCGAAGGTCGGCAGCGAGCACCCATCCGTCCCCAGCACGATCTCGTCGACCGGCACCCGGATCACCTCGGACATCACCCCGAGGATGCGCTGCTGCAACGGGTGGTTCAGATCGAGATAGGTCTCGATCGGCCACCCCTCCTGCACGCAGACCGCCAACATCCCGCTGTGCTTGCCGGAGCAATCGCACATCAAGGGCGACTTGTCATGCAGCCCTGCCTGCACCCGCGCCCCTTCGTCGTCGTTGTACGGGACGATCGCCCCGCACTGCAGCGCGTCGGGCGTCAAGCCGATCTTCGCCAGCATCCCCCGCACCTCCTCTTGGTGGTGCGGCTGACCGCTGTGCGAGGCGCAGCACAGCGCCAATTCCCGATCGGTGAATCCGAACCGATCCGCCGCCCCGCTCTCGATCACCGGGATCGCCTGGAACGGCTTCGCCGATGACCGGTAGAAGATGACATGGTCGACATCCCCCGCCCGCGCCACGATCTCCCCGTGCGCGTCCGAGACCGCCACGATCCCGTGGTGGATGCTCTCCGTGATCCCGCCCCGTGTGGTTTCCGCGATGACCGTCGCCATGATGCTCCTCGTGCTACTGCCGGAAAGCGGGGCGGTTAGTCCGCCCGCTCCTCGATGATCCTCGTCTCGGCGAATGCCGGCACCGGGAACGTCACCAACACGTGCAACCGCCCCGCCGTGCAGCGGAACCCGTGCACCACCCCCGGTGGGATGAACAGACTGACCCCGGCCCCGATCGGCACGTCCTCGTCATCCATCGTCGCCACCCCCTCGCCGGAGAGGAAGGTCAGCGTCTCCTCGACCTCGTGGGTGTGCAGGTAGACCCGTTCCCCCGGCTCCAGCCATTGCTGCCCCAAGAAGAGGCTCGTCGCCCCATCCCGCTCGCAGACCAGATGCTGGGTTGGCAGCCCGCTCGGCGATGCCACGATCGGCAGTGCGGCGTGTTCGATGCGGCGTCCCTTCGTCGACATGGTCGGCAGTCTAGCCGACGTCCACCCATGGCAGAAACGCCGAAACCCACCTCCCGCGATTCGGCCTGCTGCGGTACACTGCGCGGGGTTGTCCCGCCGGGTGAATCTCGGTGGGCTGTGCACGTGTTCGGGAGGGTGGTGGGGAACCACGTTCGCGTCCGGGATCGCCGGCGATGAACGTTCGCCCCGTCCTCACCAACGAGGTCGCGGACTGATGGAACAGTATCTGTACCTAATCCCGTTGCTCCCGCTGCTCGCCTTCGTGGTGAACATCTTCCTCGGGCGGAGCATCATCCGCGACAAAGCCGCCTGGATCGCCGCGCCGGCCGTGTTCGTCTCCTGGCTGCTCTCGCTCGCCGTCCTCCGCCAGCTCTACCAGACCGGCGAACCCATCTCCCAGCACCTCTTCCGCTGGATTCCCTCCGGCGATTTCAACGTCGACGTCACCCTCTACGCCGACCAACTCACCGCCACCATGCTCATCGTGGTGACCACCGTCGGCTTCCTCGTCCACGTCTACTCCACCGGCTACATGAAGGGCGATCCCGGCTACTACCGCTTCTTCTCCTACCTCCCGCTCTTCGTCTTCAGCATGTTGATGCTGGTCCTCGCCGACAACTACCTCCTCCTCTTCGTCTTCTGGGAGGCGGTCGGTCTCTGCTCCTACCTGCTCATCAGTTTCTGGTTCCGCCGTCGCGCCGCCGGCAACGCCGCCAAGAAAGCCTTCATCGTCAACCGTGTCGGTGACCTCGGCTTCGGCCTCGGCATCATGTGGATGTTCTGGGTCTTCGGCACCGTGAACTTCCAAGAAGTCTTCGCCCAGGTCCCGGAGATTGCCGTGGGCACCCTCACCGGGATTGCCTTGCTCCTCTTCCTCGGCGCCTGCGGCAAGAGCGCGCAGTTCCCGCTCCACGTGTGGCTTCCTGACGCGATGGAGGGTCCGACCCCCGTCTCCGCCCTCATCCACGCCGCCACCATGGTCACCGCCGGCATCTACATGGTGGCTCGCTCCCACGTCATCTTCCAAGCGGCGCCGAATGCCCTCGCCGTGGTCGCCATCATCGGCGCCTTCACCGCCTTCATGGCCGCCACCATCGGCATGGTGCAGAACGACATCAAGCGCGTCGTCGCCTACTCGACGCTCTCCCAGCTCGGCTACATGGCCCTCGCGCTCGGCGTCGGCGCCTGGATCCCGGCCATCTTCCACCTGATGACCCACGCCTTCTTCAAGGCGCTTCTCTTCCTCGGTGCCGGCTCCGTTATCCACGGCATGCACGAGGAGCAGAACATCCAGAAAATGGGTGGCCTGCGCAAGTACATGCCGATCACCTTCTGGACCTTCCTCATCGCTTCCCTCGCGAATGCCGGCATCGTCCCCTTCGCCGGCTTCTGGTCGAAGGATTCGATCATCCTCAGCACCTGGGTCGCCGGGAACCCGGTGATCGGCAAGGTCCTCACGGTCGTCGCGTTGATCACCGCGTTCTTCTCCGCCTTCTACATGTTCCGGCTCGTCTTCCTCACCTTCACCGGCAAGCCGCGCTTCGACGTCGAGCACGTCCACCCGCACGAATCCCCGCCCGCGATGACGATCCCCCTGATCCTCCTCGCCATCCCCTCGATCTTCATCGGCTTCCTCGATTTCCCGCCGGAAGCCGGCCCCTTCACCAAGTTCCTCGAGCCGGTCTTCGGCAGTGAGGGCGAGGCCGCTCCGGCCGAGGTCGCATCCCTCTACACCGTCTCCGATCAGCCGGTCGCCGTCGCCTACGAAGAAGGCGCCACCGGCGAAGGCGAGCACGCCGCCGAGGCCGGCGGCCACCACAACATCTCCACCGCCCTCAAGATCCAGGTCGCGGTGGTCTCCACCATCGCGGCACTCTCCGGCCTCATCCTCGCCTGGTTGATGTACGTCAAGGGCGCCATCAGCCCCATCAAGATGGGCGCGCGCTTCCCCGGCCTCTACAGCTTCTTCTACGACAAGTGGCGCTGGGACGAGGCCTACAACGCCGCCTTCGTCCAGCCCTGCAAGAACCTCGCAATGTTCCTCTGGCAGATCGTCGACGTCCGCATCATCGATGGCACGGTCAACGGCATCGCCCACGGCTTCGGCGCGGTCAGCCAGCGTCTCCGCCACGTCCAGACCGGTCTCGTCGCCAACTACGCATTGGCGATCGCGCTCGGCATGGTCGTCCTGATCGGCGTCTACTTCGGTCTCTACAGCAACCTGTTCCGGTAGGCGGCCCGCAATGACCACCTGCGAAGCACGACGGACATTCGGATCTCGGCAGAAGGCTCGGGGGCAACGGTGAACGGATTCCCACTACTGAGCGTCATGGCGTTCCTGCCCCTCGTGGGCGCGCTGCTCATTTTCTTCCTGCCCAAGGCCTCCCAGGGCTTCCCGAAGATGGTCGCCCTGATCTCGGCCCTCGGTTCGCTCGTCCTCTCCATCGTGATGGTCATCCAGTTCGACCCCAACGCCCCCTTCGATGCCAACAACGCCGTCCCCTTCCAAGAGAAGATCGAATGGGCGAACGGCATCGGCATCTCCTACTTCCTCGGCGTTGACGGCATCGCCGTTCCCCTCATCGTCCTCACCACCGCCATCTCGGTGATCGCGATCATCTGGTCGTGGGACACCGTCAAGATGCGCCAACGCGAGTACTTCATCGCCCTCCTCCTCCTCGAGACGGGCATGCTCGGCGTCTTCGTCTCGCTTGATCTCTTCATCTTCTACATCTTCTGGGAGATCATGCTGATCCCGATGGCCCTGCTCATCGGCATCTGGGGTTCCACCAATCGCGTCTACGCGGCGATGAAATTCTTCATCTACACCCTCCTCGGGTCCCTCCTGATGCTGATCGGCATCGTCGCCACCTACCAGACCTACTTCCAGGAGACCGGCGAGCGCACCCTCAACGTGCTCCGCCTCCAGGAGGGCAATTACAGCCCGACCTTCCAGTTCTGGGTCTTCGCCGCCTTCTTCATCGCCTTCGCGGTGAAGGTGCCGCTCTTCCCGTTCCACACCTGGTTGCCCGACGCCCACGTCGAGGCCCCCACCGCGGCTTCCGTGATCCTTGCCGCCGTCATGCTCAAGATGGGCGGATACGGCCTCCTCCGCTTCAACCTTCCGATGTTCGAGGAGGGCACCCGTCAGTGGGCCCCGATCATCATCGGCCTCTCCGTCATCGCCATCCTCTACGGCGCCTTCGTCGCCCTCGTCCAGCCTGACATGAAGAAACTCGTGGCCTACTCCTCTGTGAGCCACATGGCCTTCGTCACCCTCGGCATCTTCCTCCTCAGCCTGCAAGGGCTCGAGGGCGCGATGATGGTGATGCTCGCCCACGGCTTCAACACGGGCGCCCTCTTCCTCCTCATCGGCGTCGTCTACGAACGCGCCCACACTCGCCAGATCTCCGCCTTCGGTGGTCTCGCGAGTCGCATCCCGGCATGGGCCGCCTACTTCACGCTCTTCATGTTCGCCAGCATCGGCCTCCCCGGTCTCAGCGGATTCGTCGGCGAGTTCCTCGTCGCAATCGCCACCTGGCACTACAACCCATGGCTCGCGCTCTTCACCTTCGCCGTCGTCATCTTCGCGGCCTGGTACATGATGTGGATGTTCCAACGGGTCGTCTTCGGGCGCGCCCGCGGCGAAATCCCCGACCCCCACGACAACGCCCTCACCCCGGAAGAGGTCGAGATGCTCGCCGCGGCAGGTGACGATGGCCATGGCGGTCACGGCAGCCATGCCATGCCGCTCCCGGTCTCCGGTGGCAGCCATGATGCCCACGACGCCCACGGCGACGACCCGCTCGATTCCTCCAAGTGGCACGATCTTTCCAAGAAGGAAGCCATCACCCTCTTCCCCTTGGCGGTCGCCACCATCGTCTTCGGCATCTACCCGGCGCCGATCATGCGGATCGTCGAACCGGCATTCCAGCGTCTGCTGGCGCTCTACAACTAGGCAGCGCGCTGCCTGAACCATGCGGCGGAAACGCCACGATCGATGAACCGGGAGCGTCCCGGTCACACACGGGGAAGTTCGGATGATTGTTGACGACCTTTCAGTGCTGCCGCTGCCGGATTGGAGCCTCATGCTCCCCCAGTTGGTCGTCTTCGGATTGGCCATCCTCCTGCTCGCAGGCGATGCCTTCCTCCCCAAGTCCAGCCACTACAAGGTCCTCACCACCCTCTCCATCGTCGGCTACGGCCTCGCGATGGCTGCCCTCTGGACCCAAGACGGCAAGAACGCCCCCACCTTCTGGTGGCTCTTCCGCGCCGATGGCCTCGGCGTCTTCCTCTCGCTCGTCATCCTGCTCGCGTCGCTGATCACCGTCTTCGTCTCAGCCAGTTACGTCGACCGCCTCGAGGGGCGGATGCCCATCGGCGAGTTCTATGTTCTGCTCGCCTTCTCCACCTTGGGCGCGTTGCTCGTTGCCTCCGCCGGTGACCTCGTCATGATCTTTGTCGGGATCGAGCTCGCCTCGCTCTCCACCTACGTCCTCACCGCCTTCGCCAAGCGCCGCGAGACCGCGGTCGAAGGCGCCATGAAGTACTTCCTCCTCGGCATCTTCGCCTCTGCCATCCTCGTCTACGGCATGGCCTGGATCTACGGCGCCACCGGCTCCACCAACCTCGACGTCATCTCCTACGCCCTCGCCAATGCCAACGCCTCTTCCTCCATCCTCGGCGAGCCGTCGCTCCTCCTCGCGCTCCTCCTCGTGGTCGTCGGCCTCGGCTTCAAGATGGCCGCCGTCCCCTTCCACTTCTGGACCCCCGACGCCTACGACGGCGCCGCCACCCCGGTCTCCGGCTGGATGAGCGTCGTCCCGAAAGCCGCCGCCTTCGCCGCCACCCTCCGCATCCTCGTGCAGGCCCTCGGCCCCATGGCCGATGACTGGATGAACCTCATCGCCGTCCTCGCTCTCGTCACGATGGCCTTCGGCAACATCGTCGCCCTCTCCCAGCGCAACGTGAAGCGCATGCTCGCGTACTCCTCCATCGCCCACACCGGCTACATGATGGTCGGCCTCGCCGTCGCCGGCGGCATCGCCGGGTTCAACATGGACGCCACCGGCGACGAGGGCATCTCCTCGCTGCTCTTCTACCTCTTCGCTTACGCGATCATGAACCTCGGCGCCTTCGCCGTGATCGGCTGGGTCCAGCACCGTGGCCGCGGCATCATGCTCGATGACTACGCCGGCCTCGCCAGCACCGAGCCCCTCGCCGCCGCTGCGATGACCGTCTTCCTCGTCTCGCTCATGGGCATCCCGCCAACCATCGGCTTCTATGCCAAGTACCGCCTCATCCTCGCCGCGATCCAAGCCGGCAACGTCGGCCTCATCCTCGCGATCGGCATCGTCCTCCTCTCCGCGGTGAGCGCCTACTACTACCTGCGCCTCGTCGCGACCATGTACTTCAGCGAGCCCTCGCAAACCCCGCGTGAGACCAAGACCCCGCTCTTGAACGTCGGCATCGCCGGCCTCGCCATCGCGACCATCCTCGGCGGCTTCCTTTTCGCGGTCCCGGTCTACAACCTTGCCGATCGCTGGTCCCGCGCCCTCGAGATCTTCGCCCACATCCCCGGCCGCTTCTTCTAACAGCAGCCGCTGATGCAGGCCTGCAGGCGCCCCTGTCGGACCATTCCGGCAGGGGCGCGCGCATTCCCCTCGGCAGGAGCCCGCCCATGACCTCGATCAAGCGCCCACGCCTCCGGGTCGGCGTCCTCGGGTGTGGCCAGATCGCCCAAGCCGCCCATTTCGAGTCCTGCCGCAAGGCCCGCAACGCCGAGCTCTACGCCATCTGCGACAGCGCTCCCGATCTGCTCGCCCGCATGACGCAGGTCCACCAACCCGTCCGCGCTTTCGACACCTACGACGCGATGCTCGCTGATCCCGAACTCGATGCCGTCATCATCGCCGTCGCCGACCAATTCCACGCCGCACTTGCCATGCAAGCGATGTGGGCCGGCAAGCACGTGCTGATTGAGAAGCCCATGGCCGTCACCGTCGAAGAAGCCGAGGAGATCGCCGCCTGCGCCCGTGCGACCGCACGCGTCGTCCAAGTCGGCACCATGAAGCGCTTCGATCCCGGTATTGCCTTCGCCCACGATGCCCTCCGCGACGACCTCGGCACCATCGTCGCCCTCGAGGCGTGGTACGGCGACTCCACCCGCCGCTACGCCATGACCGACGCCACCCAACCCGTCATCGAATCCAGCAAACGCGTGCGCCGTCCCGATGGCGATCCCAAGGCCGACCGCCCCCGCTACTACCTTCTCGGCCACGGCAGCCACCTCGTCGACCTCGCCCGCTACCTCGCCGGGCCGATCGCCGCCGTGCGTGCCCGCGAGCGCCATGTCGCTGGCATCTGGGTGTGGTTCGTCGAGGTCGAATTCACCAGCGGCGCCATCGGCCATCTCAATCTCGGCATCCCCTACCGCAGCGATTGGCACGAGGGCTTCAACGTCTTCGCCGAGCACGGCAGTGTCACCGGCAAGATCCACAATCCGTGGTACCTCAAGACCGCGGAAGTGGAGTGCTACACCGAGCGCGACGGCATCATCCGCCGCCCGCTCGGCGAAGACGGCCACGTCTACCGCCGCCAACTCGAGGGCTTCGCCGACACCATCCTGACTGGCGTGCCGCAGCGCGGCGCAAACGCCGAGGACGGCCTCGCCGCCGTTCGCGCCCTCGTCGCCATCCGCCAATCCGCCGCCCGCGACGCGTGGGTCCGCCTCGACTCCGTCACCGGAGCCGTCTGATGCCAGTCACCGACATGCCGCTCGGCATCTTCAGCAAGATCTTTCCACGTGACACGGTGGGAGAGGTCTTTGCCGCGGTGCGCGACTCAGGCGTCCGCGTCGTCCAGTTCAACATGACCTGCGCCGGCCTCGCCGACATGCCCGACCTGGTGCCCGCCGAGACCATTGCCGACATCAACGCTGCCCAGACCGCCACCGGGGTCGAGATCGCCGCCGTCTCTGGGACCTACAACATGGCCCATCCCGATCCCGCCGTCCGCGACGCCGGCCATCGCGCGTTGACGGCGGTCGCCCATGCCGCCCGCCCCATCGGCTGCGATCTCGTCACCCTCTGCACCGGCACCCGCAACACTGGTCACATGTGGCACTGGGACGACGACAACGACACCTCCGAGGCGTGGCGTGACATGGCTGCATCGTTTGCCCGCGCGGTGGAGGTGGCCGACGCTGCCGATGTCGACCTCGCCATCGAGCCCGAGACCGGCAACATCATCAACAGTCCGCAGCGCGCCCGCCGTCTCATCGACGACATCGGCTCGCCTCGCATCAAAGTGATCGTCGATGTCGCGAACATGGTCAATCCCGGTGAGGAGGCGCGCCTCCCACGTGCCATGGCAGACACCTTCGATCTCCTTGCCGACCGCATCGTCCTCGCCCATGCGAAAGACCGCACCGCAACCGGCACCGTCGTCCCCGCCGGAGAGGGGATCGTCCCGTGGCAGCACCTCCTGGACGACCTCGACCGCATCGGCTACTGCGGCCCGATCGTCATCCACGGCACGAACGAGCAGGGCGCGGCCACCGCCATCCGCTATCTGCGGGCATTGGGAGGAGGGTAGGGACATGGCCATCCATCGCATTCCCCACGCCGGACTGACCTTCGAGGTCTTCGACGCGGGCGCGGGAACCCCCGTCGTCTTCCAGCACGGCCTCGGCGGATCGCACCTCGCCGTCACCAGCACCCTCGGCGAGGAACCGCCGTACCGCCTCGTGGCGATGAACGCTCGCGCCCATGGCGGCACGACTCCCCTCGGTGATCCTGCCGATCTCACCTTCGCCACCTTCGCTGACGATCTCGCCGCAGTCATGGACCATCTCGGCATCGAGCGCGCCATTGTCGGCGGGATGTCCATGGGCGCTGGCATCGCCCTCACCTTCGCCGCCGCCCATCCTGAACGCGTGCGCGCCCTGCTGCTCGTCCGCCCTGCCTGGCTCGATCAGCCCATGCCCGACAACCTCGCCATGTTCCCGGTCATCGCCGCGCTGCTCCGCGAGTTCGGGGTGGAGGAGGGGATGCGCCGTTTCCGCGAGACGCCGTGGGGCCGCGAAGCCGCCCCGTTCCCGACCGCCACTGCCTCCTACGACGGCGAATTCACGCGCCCCCACGCCCTCGAACGCTCCCCGGTCCTCGAAGCCATCCCCGGCGACTGTCCCCCAAGCGGGACCGCCGTCTGGTTGAGCATTGCCGCCCCGACCACGGTCATCGCCACCGATCTTGACCCGATCCACCCGCTCGCCTATGGGCAGCGCCTCGCCGCAGCAATCCCTGGTGCCACCCTCCACACACCCGTCTCAAAGTGGGTTGATGAAGCTGCACACAATGCTGAGGTCCGTCGGATCGTCGAATCCGTGGTCCGTGCCAACGGCTGACCGGGAAGTCCCAAACACGCCCCGCCGACCGATTCGCCACCCCCAAGACGGGAGCGAGCGCGTGGCATAATACGGCCACACGGTGCGGTCTCCGAGGGCGTCAACCCGCGAAGGCCCCGTGGATGCCGCCCCGGAGATGGCGCATCCGCGGACAGCGAGGCACAAGGACGGAAGAGCAATGGGCGATCTGCGCGCGTTCTACGGACCGAACGCCGGGTACGTTCTCGACGTGTATGATCGATATCTCGCAGATCCCAACGCCGTTGATCCCGAATCGCGCGCCTTCTTCGCCACCCTCGATCCCGCAGAGGTCGATCGAGTGGTGCAGGGCACCGCGCCTGCGACGACCGCTGCACCGGCACGAGCCGCTGCGGGCGTCAGCGTTGAGGCCGTCGTCGGTGCAGCCGGACTCACCCAGTCCATTCGCGAATTCGGCCACCTCGCCGTCCAGCTTGATCCGCTTGGATCTGCTCCCCACGGCGCTCCCGAACTCGACCCGGCCTTTCACGGCATCTCCGAACAAGACCTGCGCGCCCTTCCCC
>JAPOLF010000170.1 GCA_029977305.1 bacterium
AGGAGTTTCATGCGGAGAATCCCCAGTGGGATGCTCGTGGCTCGTCACGATCAAGGGGGGTGTGGTCTTGATCAGATCAGGCGGGTCTGCCAGGCGCGGTCGCTGCCGGTGGCTGGGCCGACGGCGGTGCTGGCCGGGGCATCGGTGGATAAGGGTTGGCCGCTGGCGACGCGTGCCTCGTGCTCGAGGAGGGCGGCTTTGAGTTGGGGTCCGCCGGCAAATCCGGTGAGGGAGCCGCTGGCGCCGATGACGCGATGGCAGGGGATGATGAGCGGGATGCGGTTGGTGGCGTTGGCGCGGCCGACGGCACGGACAGCGGTGGGGCGGCCGACCATCTCGGCGAGCTGGGCGTAGGTGCGGGTCTCGCCGAAGGGGATGCGCTGAAGGGCGGTCCAGATGGATTGTTGCCACGGGGTGCCGTCGAGGATGACGGGGAGATCGAATGTGCGACGGTGGCCGGCGGTGTACTCGCGGAGCTGTTCGGCGGCGCGGGCAGTGCGGGCGGGGTCCTCACGGAGGGTGAAGGACTGGAGGGCGCGTTCCTCGGCGTCGGTGGGGCGGTAGGTGCCGTTGTCGAAGCGGGCCCAGAGGATGGCGCCGGAGTCGTCGACGGCGAAGGTGAAGGGGCCGGCGGGGGTGAGGACGGTTTCGGTGTAGGCGTTCATCGTGCGGAGTCCCAAACGTGAGCGGCGTCGACCGGAAACCGGTGCGCTGCATCTTACGACGACGGTCGATATCGCAATGCGTTGTTTGGGATGGGTGACCCGCAATGCTGGCCGATCCCTTGCGGCTGAGCAGCGAACGCATCGCCGGGAACTTCCGGAAATCCAGAAGCGTCCCCGGTGCGTTGTCCTCTCCCATGTGGTTGCACTACCATGCCCCTTACTCGCATCTGTTGAGCAGCACGACGTGCCATGTGGTGTGAGGTCTCGCTGGACCCAGGGGTGATGTCATGTCTGATCGTTCATTGAATGTGACCGCGCTGACGCGCCGCGCCGTCGAGGCTGCTGGCGCGGGGAATCTCGAGGAAGCGCGGCAGATTCTGGCGGAAGCGCTGCAGATCGACCACAACTACGAACCCGCTTGGTTGTGGTACGCGCATGTCGCGCAGAACGACGCGGAACGCAAGTACTGTCTCCTGCGGGCGGCGGAGATCAACGATGACTCCAAGGCCAACGCCGCTCTTCTGAAACTCGGGAATGTGACGGCGCAGGAACCAGCCGAACTCCAGGATGTGATCGACCCGGAACCGCCGCCGACACTGCTTGAGTCGGCCACGCGCAGCAGGCGGAGCGGCTGGTGGTGGTGGATCGGATCCGCGGTGGTCATCGCCGGGGTCGTGCTCGGGTTGGCGTGGTACCTGAATCGGGACACGACCAGCGGAGCTGAGCCGCTGTACATCGCGTTCGCCTCGGACACGACCGGCAAGTCGGCAAAAGAAGTCGACATCATGTTGAAGAGCGTGCAACTCGAAGTGGCGCGGCTGAATGCAAATGGGGGGGTCGACGGGCGACCAGTGGAGGTGCTGGTCTTCGATGACCAGGGCACCGAGGAAGGAGCGGTCGCGGCGGCGGAGGCGATCGTCGCCGACGACCGCATCCTCGCGGTGATCGGGCACCGGGCGAGCACGCAGTCGCTGGCGGCATCGCCGATTTATGAGCGGGCGAAAATCCCCGTGATCTCGCCGGCATCCACGGCGGATCAAGTGACCATCCACAATCCATGGGGGTTCCGCACGGTGTTCACCAACTCCAGCCAGGGGTTGATGATGGCAGCGGCCATCGAGGATGTGCTCCATTCGGACCGCGTGACGGTGATCCAGGGATCAGGGTCATACGCGGAAAGCGTGTCGGCGGCGGTGCGGCTGGCGTTTGATGGAAAGATCAATCCGGTCGTCCACTACCCGGACGAGGAGGCGATCCCGGATGTGGTGACCCAGGTGAAGATGCTGGACGATCCCGGGACGATCGTGCTGGCGACGGATGCGGCGGTGACCGCGCCGTTGCTCGTGGCGCTCCGGGACAAGGGGGTGACGGCACCGATCATCGGCGGAAACTCGATCGCGCAGAACACCTTCCTGACCGGGATCGCGGAACTGCCCGATCTGGATCATCCCCCGACGTTCTACACCGACGGGCTGCTCACCGTGGCACCGATGTTCTCGGACAGCCTCTCGGGCAATGCGTTGCGCTGGCTGAACCAGTTTCAAGCGGCGTACGGGTTTGACCCGTCCTGGCGCGGCGGCACGAGCCACGATGCGACTTTGGCGCTGGAACACGCGATGGAACTGGCCAATCTGGATACCCTCGAGAGTCAGGAGGAGCGTCGATCGGCGATCCGGGACGGGCTGCTCTCACTGGACAGTCCGGCGAATGCCATCGCAGGGGTGGTCGGGCCGATCTGGTTTGACGAGCGGCGGGGGGTGCCGCAGCGGATGGTGATCGGCGTGGCCGAGGATGGATTGTTCCGTTCGGCGCCGCAACAGTTCGTGCCGTATCGGCCGACGGATGCGCGGATGTCGGTGGAAGAGGAATTGGACACTGGGCAGGTAATCTCGGTGAGCGGGAGCCTGTTGCAGAAGCAGCGGATTGTGTACACCGGGGTGTCGGTGAACTCGATCAGCGAACTGGACCTCTCAGACCAAACGTACCGCGCGGACTTTTTCGTGTGGTTCACCTACACGGGAGATCCGAACGCGACGGATGTGCAATTCAACAACTCGGTGGATGCGCGACTGACGGTCGGCGACCCGGTGCGCACGGTGGAGAACGGCGAAGAGATCTACCAACTCTTCCGCGTCAATGCGAGATTCAAGGCGCAGCTGGATTTTCACGCGTTCCCCTTCGACTTGCAGGTGCTGCCGATCCAGTTCCAGAACCGGACGCTCCCGATCGATGACCTGGTGTACGCGCTGGATTCGACGGTGGTGCAATTGACGCAGGAGGAACGGCTGCGGAGCGATCTCGACGGATCCCGCACACTGAACGAGATCCCGAACTGGCAGGCATCGAAACTGGAGATCTACCGGGGATCGGTGGGGTCAGCCTCGAGTCTGGGTGATCCGACGGCGCAGAGTGCGACACAGGGCATCGAGTACTCGACGATGACGACGGACATCGTGATCGGGCGCGATGTGCGATCGTTCCTGATCAAGAATCTGTTGCCGTTGATGTTGTTGACTTTGGTGACCTACACCTCGTTGTACTTCTCTCACAGCCAGACCGGGGCTCGGGTGACGTTCGGGATCACGGGGATCCTGACGGGATCGGTGTTGCTGTCGGAGGTGACGCGATCGATGCCGGACGTGGGGTACACGGTGGCGATCGAGTGGGCGTACTACGCGTTCATCTTGCTGTCGGCATTCTGCGTGTTGATCGGGTTGCTCGGGGACAAGTACTACGAGAAGCGGCGGTTCACGTCGCTGGAGAAGATGGATGTGTTCGCGCGGGTGGTATACCCGTTGGTGATCGTGGCGGTGATCGCGTGGTACTGGTGGTCCTACGCGGCGTAGCATTGGCCGCTTGACCGAGATCCGCCATTGAAGGTCACGGAGCAGGGCGAGCTGGTGTCAACTGACACCGGCTCGCTTCGTTTTTGAGCCACAGCAGTCGTTGTGGCAATTCCTGCACTCCCGCGGGTGATTCTGCGGGTTTTGCGTGGTGCTCCTTCCCCGCCGGCAGGACGATTCACGGGTGTTGGGTCGCCAGCAGCAGTGAGATCAGGTACGAGGGAGTTCGCCATGGACGGGGGTTCGTTTGACCGCATGACGCGCCTGCTCGTGCGCGGGGTTTCCCGCCGCGCGGGGATCGGACTGGCCCTTGGGTCGCTGTTGGGATGGGGCGGCCTCGGGACGGGGGGAGCCGACGCCAAGCGTGGGGCGAACCGCCGGGGAGACAAACTGCCCTGCCTGAACGTTGGTTCGGGATGCGTCGCCGACGATGAGTGCTGCTCTGGTCGGTGTCTCCCGAAGTCCGGTGGCACGGGGTTCCGCTGCGGACTGCGTCGTCGCAAGAAGGATCGCGGGGACCGGATCGAGCCTGTTGGATGCGTCTCGGATGTGTGTGCGATTGGGTGCGCCCACACGACCGTCGAGGCCGCCTACGCCGCGGCAGCGCCGGGAAGCACGATTTACATCGGGACGGGGACGTACCAGACGCAGATCGCGATCACCAAGGACATGACATTCGATGCCTGCAAGGGCGAGGATCCGGTGCTTGAGCCGGCACGGATCTCGCGGGGTCCGGACTCCTCCTACTCGATCTTCATGGAAGACGTCGAACCGTCGTTGGTGCCTCTCGCGGTGACGATCCGCAACCTGACGCTGCGAGGCACGGCAAGCGGGAACACCGAGAGCGACGAGACGCTGGTATCGAGCTACGGGCACGGCAAGGTGAACTGGACGATCGACAAGACCACGATCATGGATGC
>JAPOLF010000171.1 GCA_029977305.1 bacterium
CTCCGTGGTCAGCGGCCCGACGATGAACAACCCCGACTCAAGCGTGAACTCGATCAAGAACACCGCAGCGAAAAGCAACCACTCCGCACGCTGCGGTCTCGTCTGGATAGCGAGCATCACGTTCTCCCACGATCGGCGATAAGGGGCATCATCAACGGTTGCGCACGCGCGGTCAACGCGACGCCCGGAATTTGTCGGGACAGGCGATCGACAGCGCGAGCATCGCGGCACCCGCCACCGGCAGCACCAGCAGCGCCGTGTGGAAGGACCCCGTCACGTCGAACACCGCCCCCGCGATCAACGGCCCCATCGCCGAGGCGAAGTACCCGATTCCGAGGGTCATCCCCGCTGCCGCCCCGACCCGACCCAACGGCGCCACATCGGCTGGCATCACCAGAGTCATCGCGAATAACCCCGAGACCCCGGAGGCGCAGAGCACCGGCCACAGCCACTCCAACCCGGGCGCCAGCGGCGCGAAGAGCAGCCCCAGACTGCCGATGATGAACATCACGCTGGCAACCACATTCGGCCACATCCGGGATTGCAGGCGATCCGAGATGATCGGGAAGAGCAGGATCGCCGGCAGGGTCGCCGCGTTGAACACGGTGAACAGCGCCCCGGTCCGCCCGGGATTCACCCCGAAGGCCCCGTACATCGCCGGCAGCCACGCCACCAGCAGGTAGTATGCGAGCCCTTGGGTCCCGAACAGCGCCGCGACCAGCCACACCCGTCGATCACGGCTCGGCCGCCACTGCGACGCGATCCCCACCACCGCGGCCCGCTCGTCGAGCGCCTTCCCCGACCACGCCCACGGCCGCACCGTCACCAGCCAGACCACCACCGTGGCCATCGCCAACATCCCCCAGAAGAGCAGCGGCCCGCGCCACCCCGCATTCGGGGCGATCCGCTGCTCGACCGGCACCGTCAGCGACGCCGCCAGAATCGATCCGGTGATCATCCCGCTCGCATAGACCCCGGTCGCGAATCCGAGGCGTTCGGGATATAAACCGCGCGCCATGCGCGGGAGGGACGGTTGCGTCGTCCCGATCCCGATCCCGAAGAGCACCGTCGCGCCGAGCAACGCCGTCGTCCCGGGCGCCAGCGCCCGCAAGGCTCCGCCGATCGCCACCGCGCTGAGGCCGATCAGGATCATCCGCGTAGGGCCCCACCGGTCCGCGAGTTCCCCCGTCGGCACCGCAACCAGTCCCATCATCAGCGTCGGAATCGACACCAGCAGGGCCGCCATCGTGCCCGAGAGCAGCAAGTCCTCGCGCAGCTGCGGCAGCACCGGCCCCAGCCCGATGAACCCCGTCCGCAGATTCAACGCGACCAGCCACACGATCGCCAGCAGCACCCCGCGCGACAGTCTCACGATCCGCGGGTCATCCTCGAGGTGCGTGGCATCCCGTCCTCCAACTGGTCAGTCATGCACGCATCTTCAACCGCGCCCCTGCCACGGTCAATGCGGATGCCGAAACCGATCCGGACAGGCGATCGACAGGACCACCATCGCGACCCCGACCACCGGCAACACGATCAGCGCGGTGCGAAGCGAGCCGGTCACGTCGTACACCTTCCCGGCGATCAGCGGCCCCAGTGCCGAGGCGCAATACCCGATCGCCAGCGTCATCCCGGCGGCCGCCCCGACCCGTCCGCGCGGCGCGACATCCGCCGGCAGCAACAACGCCATCGCCAACAGCCCGGCGATCCCCGCTCCGCACAGCAGCGGCCACACCCAGATCAACCCCGGCGCCACCGGCGCCAGCATCAACCCGAGCCCGCCGATCAGCACCATCACGCTCGCGACCAGATTCGGGATGCGCCGTGACCCCATCCGGTCCGAGATCATCGGGAAGAGCAGCACCGCCGGGAAGGTCACCACGTTGAACGCCGTGAACAGCGCCACCGATGTCGCCGACCTCACCCCGAGATCGCCGTACACCGCCGGCAACCACGCGGCCAGCAGGTAGAACGCAATCCCTTGCGATCCGAACAACCCGGCCACCAGCCACATCCGCCGATCCCGCCACGGATGCCAATACACGACGTCTTCCTCCGCCTCCGCGTCATCGTCCAGCGAGGCCCCGGACCATGCCAATGGCTTCACCGCGATCAGCCACACGAGCATCGTCAGCAGGCCCACCGCCCCCCACAGCAACAACGACTCGCGCCACCCCGCCTCCGCAGCGAACAGCCGCTCGAACGGGACCGTCACGAAGGAGACGAGGATCGCCCCGACGATGAACCCGCTCCCATACACCCCGGTCGCGAACCCCACCCGATGCGGATAGAGCCCACGCGCCAACCGCGGCAACGCTGGTTCCGCCACCCCCATCCCGATGCCGAACAGCACCGTGCATAGCAGCAACGATGTCCAGTCCGTCGCCAATCCGCGCAGCCCCCCGCCGAGCCCGACCAGCCCCAGCCCGAGCAGCACCGTCCGCGTCGGCCCCCAGCGATCTGCGAGCTCCCCCGCCGGCGACGCGGTCAGCCCCATCATCAGCGTCGGGATCGACACCAACAGGGCGGCGGTTGTCGCCGTCAGCACCAAGTCGCCGCGCATCCCGGGCATCACCGGCCCGATCACGATCAACCCGGAGCGCATGTTCAGCGCGACCAACCAGATCAGCGACAGGAACGCCCCGCGCGACAGGTTCATGAGCGCCCCGGCAGCCCACCGCGCCGCCACGTGACCATCTGATCGGCGGCGGCAATCCCCTCCGACAGCGCCGCGGCGCGCCACGCAGATCGAACTGGCGTTGGCGTGGAAGCATCTGCGTGGTCATGCATCACCACGAGGACCGCCGCGGTGATCGCCGCCAACTCCTCGTCGCTCGGTTCGGGCGACACCGTGAAGAGCGGGGGAGGGGAGGCCTCGTGTGCTGCGCCGGACGTCACAGCGGGATGTTCCCGTGCTTCCGCGGTGGGCCGGCCAAGCGCTTGGTCCGCGCCAATCGCAACGCCTTGATCAACCACGGCCGCGTCTCCCGCGGGAAGATCACCGCATCGACATAGCCGCGCGTGGCCGCCTGATACGGGCTGGCGAATCGCTCCTGATAGTCCGCGGCCAGTTCCGCGCGCTTGGCCGCCGGATCCGCCGCGTCTGCGATCTCCCGGCGGAAGATCAGGTTCACCGCCGCGTCCGATCCCATCACCGCGATCTCCGCGGTCGGCCACGCCACGTTCGCGTCCGCCCCGATGTGCTTCGAGTTCATCACCACGTAGGCACCGCCGTAGGCCTTGCGCGTGATCACGGTCACCTTCGGCACCGTCGCCTCGGCGAAGGCGTACAGCAACTTGCTTCCACGCCGGATGATCCCCTCGTGCTCCTGCTCCAACCCCGGCAGGAATCCGGGCACGTCCTCGAGCACCACCAGCGGGATGTTGAACGCATCGCAGGTCCGCACGAAGCGCGCGGCCTTCTCGCTCGCGGCGATGTCCAGCGTCCCGGCGAGGTGCATCGGCTGGTTCGCCACCACCCCCACCGGGTGCCCGTCGAGCCGCCCGAGCGCGCAGATGATGTTCGGCGCGAACCGCTCCTGCACTTCGAGGAACGCCCCGTCGTCGAGGATCGCCGCCAGCACCTGATGCATGTCGTAGGGCTTGGTCGCCTTCTCCGGCACCAGCGCGTCGAGCTCCGGTGCCTCCCGCTCGGGATCGTCCGCCCCGTCCTCGGCAGGTGGGTCCTCGAGGTTGTTGCTCGGCAGGAACCCGAGCAGCGCCCGCACCAGTTCGTTGCCGGCATCCTCGTCGGCCGCGACGAGATGCGCCGCGCCGGTGGTCTCGGCGTGCACCGCGGCGCCGCCGAGCTGCTCCATCGTCACATCTTCCCCGGTGACGGTCTTGATCACGTCGGGCCCGGTGATGAACATCTGCCCGACCTGGTCGACCATCAGCACGAAGTCGGTCATCGCCGGCGAGTAGACCGCCCCGCCGGCGCAGGGCCCGGCGATCACGCTGATCTGCGGCACCACCCCGGAGAGCCGGACGTTCCGGTAGAAGACCTCGCCGTACCCGGCCAGCCCCTCCACCCCCTCTTGGATGCGTGCCCCGGCGCTGTCGTTGATCCCGATCACCGGGATCCCCATCGTCGCCGCGAGGTCCATCACCTTCACGATCTTCTCGGCGAAGGCTTCCCCCAGCGATCCGCCGAAGACGGTGAAATCCTGCGAGAAGATCGCGACCGCCCGCCCGTCGATCGTGCCGTGCCCGGTCACCACGCCATCGCCCCACGGCCGGGAGCGATCCATCCCCATCTCGTGGGCGCGGTGCTGCTTGAAGGCATCGAGCTCGACGAACGATCCCGGGTCGAGCAGGGCGAGGATCCGCTCCCGCGCCCCGCGCTTGCCGCGCGTCGCTTGCTTGGCCGCCGCGGCATCGTGCTGGGCGGCGAGGTCGTCACGGAGGTGCTGGAGGCGATC
>JAPOLF010000172.1 GCA_029977305.1 bacterium
AGACCATCATCACCATCGTCCAGATCCAGGACGGTGAGATGCAACCGGTCGCCAAGGTCGTCCGCGAGTCCTATCAATAAAAGGACGCACATCCAGAAGACACGCAGGAGGGGCTGCAATGCGGCCCTTCCTGAACATTCAGCTTGCCCTGTTTCCTGGTCAATTTGGTTAGTGGGAGGATTGTGGAAAGAGGGATGCGATCCATCGGGCAATTGATTATGCTGGAGCGGCGATGCCATCAATGCGAGCATCATTTTCGTGATCAACAAGGGTTGTGATGTGAACCGATGCTCAGTCGCCGATCTTGTGAGCCAATTCCGAACAGGGACGATCGATCGACGCTTGTTCCTCAGTCGTGCCGTCGCCGCAGGGGTGAGTGTCAGTCTCGCGTCCCAAGTTCCCCGCGCCGCCGCCCAAGAGATGCCCGAATCCACCAAGATCGGCAATCCCGACATCCCGCACTCGACCGACACCAGCAAGGGCACCATTCGCCTCTACTCCTCGTGGCCGCTCACCGGCGCCAATGACCAGCTCGGCAACGACGGCGTCGAGGCCTTCCGTTTCGGCCTCTCCCAGTGGGGCAACGCCGCCGGTGGCTTCGCCCTCGAGTACGTGGCCCTCGATGACGGCATCATCGCCAATGGCGGCGCCTGGGACCCGGCCACCGTCACCTCCAACGTCGTGAGAGTTGCCAGCGATCCCGACGCGGTCGTCTTCATCGGCACGTACAACTCCGGCTCTGCCAAAATCGCCATCCCGCTCACCAACGAGGCCGGCATCCTGATGCTCTCCCCGTACAACAACGGCCCCGGCCTCACCGTCGCCTACCCCGGCGTCACCAACAATGGCGAGCCCGACATGTACTACCCAACCGGCAAACAGAACTACTTCCGCAACACCTCGAACGACATCAACGTCGTCGGTGCCGAGGTCGAGTGGATCACGAGCCAGGGCTGGAAGAGCGCCTACGTTCTCCATGACCAGTCGTTCTGGGGCACCGGCGTCACCGCCGTCTTCAAGCACGACTTCGAGGCCGCCGGTGGCACCATCCTCGGCCTCGAGGGCTACGACCCCCGCTCAAGCGACTACCAGTCCCTGATGGCCTCCATCGCCGGCACCGCCCCGGATTTCGTCTACCTCGCCGGCACCTCCGACACCAACCCCAGCAAGGTCATCCAGGACATGCGCTCCTACATGGGCGACGAAGTCGCCCTCTTCGGCACCACCGGCGTCCTCAGCGACCTCATCATCCAGGCCGCTGGAGATGCGGCGGAGGGCATGTACATCGCCGGCGACGGCATGCCGCCGACCCAGCTCCTCGAAATGGGCGGACCCGCCGCCGAATTCGTCCAGCACATGCAGGACACCGTCGGTCACATGCCTGACTACTTCGCCGTCCACGCCTACGAGGCGGCCACGATCATAGTTCAGGCTATCGATGCCGTCGGCGAGAAGGACCGCGCCAAGATCATGGACGCCGTCGCCGCCACCACCAACTTCCGCGGCGTCTTCGGCGACACCTGGTCCTTCCTCCCCTCGGGGGATCTCGACAAGACCATCATCACCATCGTCCAGATCCAGGACGGTGAGATGCAACCGGTCGCCAAGGTCGTCCGCGAGTCCTACCAGTAATTCAACTCCCACTCAGGAAACCGTCAGGAGGGGTCGCCCGGCGACCCCTCCCGTTTCGTGGTGCCCGTTGGTATGCTTCACTGGCGACAGGGTAGTCACCGAGACCGGAAAAGAGGGATGCAGAGCATGGAACACCGTTCGGAGCTGCGCCTGACGCGGCGCCCGTTGCTTGGTGCGGCCGCAATGCTCACGCTCGGGATCGCCCGACAGGCGCAACGCGCTTCACTGGCTGCAGCCCAAGACATGCCCGAATCAACCAAGATCGGCAACCCCGCCATCCCCCATATCACCACCACCGACAAGGGAACGATCAACCTCTACTCATCCTGGCCGCTCTCCGGAGCGTACGCCCAGATCTGTGGCGATCTCGTCGCTGCCATCCAGATGTGTCTGGATGATTACGGCAATGCCGCCGGCGGGTACGCCATCAAGTACATCCCGCTGGATGACGGCATCGCTGCCAACAACGGCGGGTGGGATGCCGCCACCGAGTCCAAGAACGTCAACATCGTCCTCAACGACCCCGACGCCATGGTCTTCATCGGCCCGCTCGATTCCGGTGCAGCCAAAGTCGCCATCCCGATTCTCAATGCTGCCTCCATGCCGATCATCACCTGCGTCGCCACCTATCCCGGCCTCACCACCGAGATTCCGGGCGTCACCGAACAAGGGGAGCCCGGCATCTACTACCCGACCGGCAAGCGCAACTTCATGCGCAACAGCCCGGCGGATGACGTCCAGGGAGTCGCTGCCGCCAACTGGGCACTGACCGAACTCGGTGCCCGCCGCGCCTACGTGCTCCACGACCAAGGCCTGTACGGGAAAGGTGTCGCCGAAGTCTTCGAGCAAGCATTCGCTGCCGGTGGCGGCGAGATCCTCGGCTCCGAGGGCTACGATCGGCACGCCTTCGACTATCAGGCGCTCGTCTCCGCCATCGCAAGTCGCGACCCGGATCTCGTCTACTGCGGAGCAAGCGTTGTCGGCAATGCCGGCAAACTCCTCCTCGACATGCGCTCGGTGATGGACGACGACGTGGTCTTCCTCGGGCCCGACGGCCTGATGACCGAGACCTTCCTCCAAGGTGCCGACTGGGCGGCTGAAGGCGCCTACATCACCTTTGCCGGGTACGCGCCCGATGAGCTCCTCCGCCAAGGTGGCCCAGGTGCCGACTTCGTCGCCCGTTTCACCGAGCTTCGCCATCGCGCACCTGATTCGTTCATCACCTATGCCTACGAGATGACCGCGGTCATCATTCAGGCCATCGACCAGGTCGGGGAGAAGGATCGCGCCAAGATCCTCGATGCGATGATGGCGACGGAGAACTTCCACGGCCTGCTCGGTGACACCTGGTCCTTCACCGACACGGGCGACACCGACAGCTCGATCTTCTCCCTCTCCCAGGTGCAGGATGGCGTCCTCACCTTCCAACAGACGATCTCCAGCGAGCCGGCATCATGATGGACATCTCTCCTCAGACTGATACGGAATCACCTGCGGGAACCGCGATCGACACCGCCACCTGCGGCCGCCGCAGTTTTCTCGCCCGTCTGGGTGTTGCTGGATACTCCATCGGCCTATCCACCTGGGCGCTGCGTGCGGCCGGAGTCGAAGCGCAGGATGCGTCGGCGCCGCCAGCCCTCGGTAACCCCGCCATCCCCCACATCACCAGCACCGACAAGGGCACTATCAAGCTCTACTCATCTTGGCCGCTCTCCGGCCCCTATGAGCAACTCGGCGGTGATGCGGTGGAAGCCGTCAAGATGTGCCTCGAGGATTTCGGCAACGCCGCCGGTGGCTACGCGATCACCTACATCGCGCTCGACGATGGTGTCGCCGCCAACAACGGTGGCTGGGAGGCCGGCAAGGAATCCGACAACGCCAACAAGGTCATCAACGATCCTGATGCGATGGTCTACATCGGCACCCTCGACTCCGGTGCCGCAAAGATCGCCATCCCGATCCTCAACGAGGCCTCCATGCCGATGATCTCCACGGGCGCCACCTATCCCGGCCTCACCAAAGCCATCGAGGGAGTCACCGAGACGGGCGAGCCGGATCGTTACTATCCGACCGGCGAACGCACCTTCATGCGTGTCTGCCCTGCCGACGACATCCAAGGGTCAGCCGCCGCCGCATGGGCCCTCAACGGCCTCGGTGCCAAACGCGCCTGCGTCGTTCACGACCAAAGCCTGTATGGAAAAGGCGTGGCAATCGTCTTCAACCGCGCTTTCGTCGAAGGGGGAGGGGAGGTCATCGGCATGGAGGGCTACGACCCCAAGGCCTATGACTACCAGGCGCTGATGGCCTCCATCGCCAGCAAGGCTCCGGATGTCGTCTTCTGCGGCGCCAACGCCATCGGCAACTCCGCCAAACTCCTCCAGGACATGCGCTCCCTGATGGACGACGACGTCGCCTTCCTCGCCACCGACGGGGTCAACATCGAGGCCTTCGTGCAGGAAGCCGCCGAGGAGGCTGGCGAAATCCTGTGTGGCGAGCATGGCGTCGAGGATGGCGGTGCGGTCGTTGACGCCTGCCCGGTCAATCGCCTGCAGGGCGACCAGTGCGGCCTCGTAGGCGTAAACGGTGTACGAGTTGGGGACATGGCCGAGGCGCTCGGTGATGCGGGTGACGAACTCGGCGCCGAGGCCACCGAGGGCAAGCAGCTGTCTGGCAGTGACGCGTTTTTGCTCTACGACACCTTTGGGTTCCCGCCCGATCTGACCCAGCTCATGGCCGAGGAGAAGGGGATGACGGTCGACATGTCTGGCTTCGAGGTCGCCC
>JAPOLF010000173.1 GCA_029977305.1 bacterium
AATCGCCCTCGATGTAGAAGGGCTTGGCATCGATGCCTTCGATGAACTCGACGAACCCATCGTCGAGATCCGCGGCGTAGTCGAAGCCGATGGAGCGAGCGGGGATCGGGCGTGGCGCCGGGGAGTAGCTCGGCGCGGTGATGTTGTAGAGGATGTTGCCGATGTTGTACTGCGACGGGTCGTGCTGGAGGTAGACGACGTCTTTGACGCGGCCGAGGGTCATGATGCCGGAGCACTGCGAGCAGGACTCGAGGCTGGTGTAGAGGGTGACGTCGCTGAGGAGGTTGCCGTAGCTCTCCTCCACGGGATCGGCGGTGAGATCACGCAACTCCCAGTTGTGGAAGCCTTGGGCGATGGTGAAGATGCGACGAACGAGGCGGGATTCCGCGTGCTCCACGCTGCTGTTGAAGATGTCGTTGTGGTTGAAGTCGAAGTCGATGACGTTGCCGATGCCGTCAACGGCGAGACAGGCGATGTTGTGCCCCAAGTAGAGGCCGCCACCGTAGACGCAGCCGTCGACGATCTGGTCGGCGCGCCACGGGTACTCGCCATTCTGGCCGTATTTGTTCCCGCTGAAGAACTGGGTCAGGGTCGCCATCAGGAGCAGCGAGTAGATGCGGTGGCGCTCCTTCTCGGCATCGGTGAGATCGAGAGCGGGGAGGTTGACCAAGTCGGCGACGGGGCGATCGAGAAACGGGTTGATGGGGTTCATCTTGGCGTCGAGCGAGGGGGTCTCGGTCGCGGCGGCTGGAGTCGCGGTTTGGGCGTGTGCTGCCGGGGTCTCCACGGCGGCGATGACGGCACCGGCGGCGCCGATCGCCCCGATGGCAGTGCGACGATTGGCGCGGGCGTCGAGCAGCGTGTGCATGGGATCAATGATGAGGTTGGTCATGACGGATCCTCCCTTGATTGGCGCAGGTATTCGGGCGAGGTCGGCTGCGGTTACTCCTCCACGGGACCGGCGAGGAAGACGTCGCCCTTGTGGGGGAGGGCGGCGAACGGGGCAGGATCGAGGCCGAAGGAGGCGCTGATCAACTGGGGCGGGAATGCATCGTATATCTCGGAGAGCTCGAGGTGGGTGCCGACGATGTCGGTGAAGTGGACGAGGAGTTCGCTCGGCTCGCCATCGAGGGGCATGATGTAGTGCAGCCAGTTCGCGGGCATGAAGGCGACGTCGCCCGGTTCGACGACGAAGGTCTGCACCTGCCCATCGGGGGAGATGAGCCCGAACTGCGAGCGGCCGCTGAGGCAGTAGTTGAGCTCGTTGATGCCGGGATGCCAGTGGGGCTCACGCAAGGAGTTGGCATCCATCAAGAGCCGGTAAACCGTGAGGGTGTCGAGCGTGGGGATCTGATCGCGGCTGAGGGCCCACGCCTTGCCGCCGGGGAACTGCTTCTCCGGGATGGCGGCAGCGGTGGTGAAGTACCGCGCGGGGTCTGCGGCGGGAAGGGTCGAGGGCTTGGTCTCGCCGGTCCACTCCGGGACCGGAACGGTGAAGCCGTCGCCTTGAATGGGGAGGGTCGGGAGAGCGTCCATCGGTACGCCGACCGGCTGGGTGATGATCTGCTGGGGAAAGAGCGGGAGGCTGATCGAAAGGTCGATTGAGGCGGCGTTGGTGTCGCTGAAGGCGAGGAGGAGTTCAAGGGCGGTGTCGCCCGTGTTGGCGAAGGAGTGAGCGGCGCCGTTGGGAACGAAGATGATGTCGCCCTCGGCGGCGTCGAACTCGGTGTACTCACCGGCTGTATTGAGTAGATAGACGCGGCCGGTTCCGGAGAGCACGGTGGTGAGCTCATTCTGGGTCATGTGCCAGTGGATCTCGCGAGCAGCGCCAGGGTTGATGGTCTCCCGCACGAAGGCGATGTCCTGCAGCACCGGCATCTCAGCGAGGGTGGCGAAGCGATTCAGGCCCGCTGCAACCACCTGCGGCTCGGAGGCCTCGAGGCGAAAGCTGAAGGGCGGCATCCCGCCCTCGGCACCGCCGGCGGGTCCACCCGGGGTGGGGGTGGCTTCGGAACTGACCGGGGGCTTCCCGCCCGGCCAGGCGCCGGCGCTGGAGACCGTGGCAGCGCTGACCCCGATGCCGGCGACGGCAGCACCCATGTGGCGCAGGTGATCGCGGCGCGAGGCCTTGGCGAGGGCGAGGAATTTTTCGAGGTCTGGTGCGTTCATCGGAACCTCTTTCAGCGCGGTGCGCTTGCTTGATCAGTCGCGATCGAGGATCTCGAGGACACGACCAAACGCTTCAATCCCTGCGAGGTTGGAGGGGTCGGACCACAGTTGGATGTGGGAGATGCCCTCGCGGGCGTAGGCGCGGAGGAGCTCGGCGAGTTCCTCATGCGTGCCGGCGTAGGGCGGATCGGGCTTGGTGGTGGGCTCGACGGCCCCAGTCACGGATGCGCGACCGTTGATCTTCGGATTTTTCTCGGGGAGGTCGACCTGCACGCCGCAGGTGCGGAGCAAGGTCTTGGGATCGCGGCCGATCTCGGCACAGATGGCGTCGACATGGGTGCGCATCGGGGGGATGGCGGTGGGCCGGCTGGTCCAGTCGCCATTCCACATGTCGACATGGGGCAAGGCGGCTTTGAGGACGCGGGGGCCTTTGCTGCCGATCATCAGCGGGATGCGGCCCGGACGAGGGCCCTGCGGGATCAGTTCGCAGTTTCGGGCGCTGTGATAGGTGCCTTCGAAGTCGATGGCGCCCTCGCGGAGAAGGGTGCTGATGATCTTGAAAGCCTCCTCGAATCGGCTGGCACGGTGATCGAAGGGGAGGCCGGCGGCGAGGTACTCAGGTTCGTGCCAACCGGCACCGAGGGCGAGGATGAGGCGGCCGCCGCTGATCTCGTCGACGGTCACGGCCTGCTTGGCGGTGACGAGCGGATTGCGGAAGGAGGCGCAGCTGACGAAGGGGCCGAGTTCAACACGAGAGGTGACGGCGGCGACGGCGGCGAGCATCGTCCAGCCTTCCCACATGCCGACCGGGTCGTCCTCCCGGCCGGGGAGGCGGAAGAGGAGGTGATCGGTGAACCAGAGGGAATCGAAGCCGACGTCCTCGGCGAGTTTGGCCATGGCGAGGACGTCGGACCACTTCGGGTCTTGGCCGGCCATGGTGCCGTTGATCAACGGGATGGCGAATCCGACCTTGAGGGGACGCATGCGCATGGCCTCCTGCTGCCTGCCGGTGAGCATCGATTGGTGGCATCGTAGCACCCCCTTGCGCGGGACAGAGCCGTCGCGCAGGATGCGGCGCGAGGAGGTCTGCATGGATATTCGGGATCGGCGGTCACGGCCGCGCGCACGGGATCTGGGGTTGCGGCTGGGCGAGTTGCCAACGGGGGAGCACAACGCGATCACCGACGTCGCCGGGGTGCAGGTCGGTGAGGCAACCATTTGGCACGGAGACGGTCCGCTGGAACCGGGTACTGGTCCTGCGCGGACGGGGGTGACGGTGATCCTCCCCCACCCCGGCAATGTGTTCCGAGAGAAGGTGCCGGCGGCATTTCACGTGATCAACGGATTTGGGAAGAGTGTCGGAGGCGATCAGATCCGGGAGTTGGGGACGATCGAGGGGCCGATCGCGTTGACGAACACGTTGAGCGTGGGGACGGTGCTCGACGCGTTGATCACCCATGCGATCCGAGAGAACCCGGAGATCGGGATCACGACCTCGGCGGCGAACTCGGTGGTCGGGGAGTGCAACGACGGGTATCTCAATGACATCCAAGGGCGGCATGTGCGTGCGGAGCATGTGCTCGGGGCGATCGACGCGGCGCGCGGCGGCCCGGTGTGGGAGGGGGCGGTCGGGGCCGGGACCGGGATGAGCTCTTACGGGTTCAAGGCGGGGATCGGGACGGCGTCGCGGGTGGTGCCGGCAGACCTTGGTGGGTGGACGGTAGGGGTGTTGGTGCTGGCGAACTTTGGGCGACGGGGGACGCTGGTGATCGACGGAGTGCCGGTTGGCAGGATGCTGGAGGCGTCGGGGGATGCGCCGCCGGAGCGGGGGTCGATCGTGACGGTGGTGGCGACAGATGCGCCGTTGCTTGATCGCGGGTTGGGGCGGCTGGCACGGCGAGTCGCGTTGGGGCTGGCGCGGACGGGGTCGATCGCGGGGCACGGCAGCGGCGAGGTGGTGATTGCGTTCTCCACGCATGCGAGCGTGCGCATGCCGCATGAGCCGGAAGGGTTGACCATCCCGGTGGAACTGCTGGCGGATGACGACCGTGGGTCGGGCGGGGCGGCGATCGACGGGCTGTTCCAGGCGGTGGTCGAGGCGACGGAAGAAGCGGTGCTGAACAGCCTGTTCAAGGCGGAGACGGTGGTCGGGCGGGACGGGCACACGCGCATGGCGCTGCCCGTAGACCGGGTGCGGGA
>JAPOLF010000174.1 GCA_029977305.1 bacterium
GCGGCACCCCGGGAGGACGACCATGGCGATCACCAAGGCTGCAAACGACCTGCTCATCAAGACCAACACCCTCGGTGAGGGATCGGGGACGATGATCCACGTCACGCCGGAGAGCGCGGACTGGGAGTACTGCTCGCTGCTGGTGCAGAAGTTGGCGACGGGCGAGTCGTGGTCGCATGACGCCGGTGGGGATGAGGTGGCATTGGTGCCGCTCGGCGGGACGTGCATCGTGGAATGCGCGGGAGAGCGCTGGGAGATCGGTGGACGGGCGAACCCGTTTGCGGGGCAACCATGGGCGCTGTACCTGCCGCTGGGATCGCGGTTCACGGTGACGGCGACGTCGCCGCTGGAATTGGCGGTGACCGGTGCGCGGGCGACGCGATCATTCCCGGCGCGGGTGATCCGCCCGGAGGAGGTCGCGACCTCGATCCGGGGGGCGGGGAACGCCGCGCGGCAAATCAACGACATCCTGCCGGCGGGATTCCCGGCCGACCGGCTGATCCTAGTGGAGGTGTTCACACCGAGCGGCAACTGGTCGTCGTACCCGCCTCACAAGCACGATGTCAGCAACATGCCGATCGAGGCGGACGTCGAGGAGATCTACTACTACCGGATCGACCCGGCAGATGGGTTCGCGCTGCAGCGGCTGTACACCCACGACGGGAGTTTCGATGCGGCGTGGACGATCCACGACGGGGACCTCCTGCTGGTGCAAGAGGGATATCATGCCTTTTGCATGGCACACGGCTACACCGGGTACTACCTCAACGTGCTGGCCGGAGATGAAACGGAGCGCACGATCCAACCGAGCGACGACCCGCGTTACGGGTGGGTGCGGTCGACGTGGGACCCGGCGTTGAACGACGGGGTGAGCACCTACCGGCACATCGAGGATCGGCAGAACGGGCCGGCGGGTCGGCGCGGGTAAGCGGGCAGCCGAAGGGGCATCAGGTGGACGGCGAGTCGACGATCGGCACGGTGCGGTGGATGGTGGAGCGGCAGGCGCGACGCCGCCCGGATGCGCCGAGCCTGATCCATCCTGATGGGACCGCGGTGTCCTACGCAGACTTGTTGGTGGTGATCGACCAGGTGCACGCACGGCTCGCCGGGATGGGCATCGGGCCGGGGGATCGCGTGGTCTTGCTGCTCGATCCGTGTCTCGCCACAGCGAGGGCGAAGATCGCGGTGGCGGCATCCGCGACGGCGTGTCCGCTGAATCCGGCGGCATCGCTGGAAGAACTGCGACACGCAGTCGGGCGACTGGGACCGAAGGTGGTAGTTGCATCGGCTGACACGATGCCGGTGGCGACGGACCTCGGCGTGGCTGTGGTGGCCATCGATGATCTGCTCGCGCCTGTGGAGTGCGGCGAGTCTTCTGCGGACGGGCCGTGGCCCGATCTTGATGACCTCACGCTGATCATCACCACATCGGGGACGACCGGGCATCCGCGGTTGGTGCCGCTGACTCACCGGCAGATCCATGAAGGTTTCCCTGCCTATGTCGGGAGCATGCAGTTCCAAGAAGACGACCGGATGTTGAATCAGGGTCGGCCATTCCATGCGGCATCGACCGGGGCGATCTTCGGGACGTTGCTCACCGGCGGTGCGGTGGTGTGTCCAGCGCGGACCGAACCGGCGTACTTGGTCGAGGTGATCAAGGCGACGCATCCGACGCGGACGTCGGCCGTGCCCTCCGTCTACACGCGTTTGGTGGATGAGGTGGGCGCGTCGGAGATTCCTCCCTTCCGCTATCTGGTGAGTTCGGGCGGGGCAATGCCGCTGGCACTGGCAGAGCGGGTGAGCCGCGCGTTCGGGGCGCCGGTCGTCGACATGTACGGGTTGGCAGAGGCTTGGTTCATCGCGCATGCGCCGCTGCCGATCGGGAGTGCGCCACCGGGGGCGATGACCTTGTTGCCCCATTGCGAGGTGCGCCTGGTCGATGCAGATGGCCTCGACGTGCCACAGGGGACGCCTGGGGAGATCATCGTGCGCGGGGCAAACGTCTTTTCCGGCTATCTCGGGGACGAGTTCGACAATGCGAACACGTTCTTCCCGGGTGGCTGGTTGCGGACGGGTGACAGCGGGGTGATCGATGACGAGGGGTACTTCCGGTTTGCCGGGCGGATCAAGGATCTGCTGAATCGCGGCGGGGAGAAGTTGTCACCGGTGGAGATCGAGGCGGCGTTCCTCACGCACCCCGCGGTGGACGAAGTCGCGGTGTTCGGCATCCCGCACCCGCAACTCGGCGAGGATCTGGTGGCGGCGGTCGTGCTGCGCCCGGGGGAGACGGTCGAGGTGCGGCAGTTGCGGCGACATCTGTTGGGCAGGTTAGCCCCGGCGAAGGTGCCGCGGACGATCCGGTTCGTGGATGCATTCCCGCGCACCGGGTCGGAGAAGGTGCGTCGGGCCGAACTAACGGAGTGGTACCTCGCGATGGATGATGCGAGCGGAGGGTGAACACCGAATTCGTGCCGAGAGCGATCGTCGCCATGGCAGAGCGCTGGACTGAAGCGCCGGCGCTGATCCTTCCCACCCAGACCATCCCCTACGGCGAACTCCACCAGTGGTTCTCGGGGGTTGCTGCGCACTTTTCCAACTTCGATGTCGGGCGAGGCGACCGTGTCGTGTTGATGGTCCGGCGGCCGGATGAGATGGCACGCCTGTTGCTCGGCACGATGGTCATGGCGACGGCAGTGCCGATGCGAGTCACTGCTGGGCAGGAAGCTATCGCGCAAGTGGTTCACCAGTTACAGCCGCGGGCAGTCGTCTGCGAACCCGAGGCGGCGGCGGCGTGGGCGAGTCTGGGGGTGCGAGTTCTCACGCCGACCGAGGTAGTCCTCCCTGTTCCATCTCTGGATTGGCCGGAGAGCGCTGGCGGTGGCGATGCGGAGGCGGTGATCGTCGCGACATCGGGGACGACGGGTCTGCCGCGGTATGTCGTGCGCAGCCATCGGATGGTGCTGGCGGCGTATGGCCACAGCGGGCGGAGCTCCGCGGCGCGAGCGGCGACCCGGGTGGTGGTGACCGCGCCACCCGCGAGCGCAATGGTGCAGGCGACGGTGTTCGCCACGCTATTGGGCGGCGGCGCGGTGATCTTTCCGGCGGTGGGGGATCAGGGGGTGCCGACTCCCGGCGCGGTGCTCGAGGCGTGGCGTCGCCACGGGGCCACCCGGATCGCGGGGACCCCGGCGTTTCTCCGGGCACTGCTCGACCTTGCAGGTGGGACCGACCTGCCACCATTGGACGAGATCGTGGCCTCCGGCGCGAGCATCGATCCACCGTTGGTGGCGCGGTTGCAGGAGCGATTCGGGGCGCAGGTCATCAATGGGTATGGATTGACCGAGGCGCCGGGACTGGCGCGATCGATCGGGGATCCGGGGATGGTCGCCGAGGGGTGGATGCTGCCGACGCCCGGCCGTGATCTTGCCGTGGTTGACATGCAGGGCGAGCCGGTGTCCCCAGAGGTCGAGGGGGAGATCGTGACGCGGGGTCCGCATGTGTTCACCGGGTATCTCGGTGATCCCGAGGCGACGCGGGAGGCCTTCACCGCCGATGGATGGTTTCGCACTGGTGATCTTGGCATCATGGATGGGCGCGGGATGCTCCGGATCACCGGTCGGTTGAACGAGGTGATCAATCGGGGTGGCGAAAAGATTGCGCCGGACGAGGTGGAATCGATCTTGATGGGGTGTCCGGGGGTCGCCGATGCGGCCGTTTTTGCCGTGAGTGACGATCGACTCGGCGAGGAGATCGCAGCCATCGTCAAGCTTCAGGCCGGTGCAGCGGTGGATCTGCGAACCGTGCGACGCCACCTGCTCGAGCGACTCCCGGCGAGTCGGGTACCGCGCGAGATGGTGATTGTCACGGAGATTCCGCGGAATGCATCCGGGAAGGTGATGCGCAATCTGCTGAGCGCCGCGCATCGTGGGAAAGGATCCTGATGCAGGCCACTGTGCGCGACCTGATCCATCACTGGGCCGCGCAGCGGCCGGAGACTCCGGCCGTGATCGACCCGGGTCGGCGGGAGGTCACCTATCGGGAGCTGGCGGTGATCAGCGAACGCATCGGTGAGGACCTGCGGGCGCGCGGCGTGCGGCGTGGCGACCGAGTCGCGATCATGCTGCCACCGTCGGCGGAGGCGGTGATCTGGGTGCTCGCGGCATCGTGCTGGGCGACGGCTGCGGCGGTGCATGTCGATGCGGGGCAGGACGATCTCGCAGTGATCGCCACGTTGATGCGCCCAACCGTGGTGGTGACCTCAGCCAGCCACCGCAGCCGGGCGACGGCACTCGATGCTCAGGTGGCGATCCTTGGTGGAGACTGGATGATCGCGGGTGGTCCC
>JAPOLF010000175.1 GCA_029977305.1 bacterium
GCCTCAGAAAGGGACACCAGTCGACACCGCCAACGCTGCCGCCTTCACCTTCGGATCGTCCGCGGTCACATCCCGGTAGCCGACCAGTCCGAGCCGGTAGACGAGGGCAGCGGCGACGTCGTCCTGCGTTGACAACGGGTTGCTCGCGCAGAGGACGGCATCGGCACCGCCGGCCTGAAGGGCCAGTGCGAGGTTCGCGGTCTCCGTGGTGATGTGGGCGCAGACCGTCATTCGCATCCCGGCCAGCGGTTGGGTGTCGGCGAAGGTCTCGCGGATCTGCCGCAGGACGGGCATTTCCCGGGCGGCCCAGTCGATGCGTCGGCGACCATCAGCGGCGAGCGAGGGATCCTTGATGTCGAAGCCGCGTGAGGTGTTGGAACTCATGGTGTCCTCCTTGTGCTCTGTCCGTCAGCAGCACTATCGGTGATCAATCGTGTCGCGGAGCTGGCGATCCCAGAGCCGCGATGGGGACCGCCCCGGCGTTCTCCGGAAAGGTGGAATCGAAGCGCTGCAAGAATGCCTCAGGAGTGTAGGTGTGCTCCTGAGTACCGTACTTCTCGATCGCGTAGGTGGCGGATAGCGCGCCCATCCTGCCACACACGTCGAGCGGGAGGCCGAGCAACAGGCCCTTGATCAGGCCGGCGCGATAGGCGTCTCCGCCGCCAGTGGGGTCGACGACTTGCTGCGGCGGCGCGATCGGGATGCGGGTGACGGCACCATCAGCGTAAATCTCTGAGCCTTGCGCGCCGAAGGTGACCACCGTGACCGGAACATGAGCGGCGATATCGGCGATGCTCCTGCCGGTTTTGCGCTCGATCATGGCGAACTCGTAATCGCTTCCGACGACCATCCACGCGCGATCGATGCCAGCGTTGAGATCCTCCGCCGAAAGCGAGACACACTGCTGGGAGGGGTCGTAGATGAGGTTCGCCCCAGCATCGGCAATCTCGTCAGCATGGCGGCGCATGGCCTCCAGCGTGGTCGCACCAACAAGGCCGAAGCGGGCCCCGCGAGCGAGCGGAGAGATCGAGAGATCAGCCGCACGGACCGATGCTCCCGGATAGAAGCCGGCAATCTGGTTCCCGGCGAGATCGGATTGCATGAAGGAGGAGCCGGTGAGCAGGTCGTCTACTGTCACGACGTGGGACAGGTCGACGCCGAGTTGCTCGAGGGCAGCGCGATAGTCGGCAAAGTCGGCGCCCCCGGCGCCGATGACGGCGGGCCGCTCACCAAGCAACGCGAGCGAATAGGCGATGTTGCCGGCGATGCCCCCGCGCAGCCGTTGAAGGGTGTCGAAGAGGAAGCTCACCGAGAGGACATGCGCCTTCTCGGGCAGGATGTGATCACCAAACGACCCCGGGAAGGTCATGATGTAGTCGAAGGCGAGCGAGCCGCTCAACACGACATTGGGTGAATCGGAGTTCGGCACGTGCACCTCTGGAAGCGGCGGACAACGCGCCGCGCACGAAGACCGCGCCCGGAGGCGCGGCATAGCAAGACACAAGTGAGGATAGCACGCGGATGCCGGCGACGGCCGTCACTCCGTGCCTGTCAGGCGGAATCCGGGGTGATATTGACCTCGTTGAACACCGACTGCACGATGTCGAGCGGCACATCCGTTCGCAGTTCGACGCCGCCTCCGGTCAGCGGCATCACCCATTTCTGGGTGCCGGCATCCTTCTTCTTGTCACTGCCGAGTTTGGCCAAGACGGCACTCCACTGCGTCCGTGCGGTCAGCGGAAGGCCGAAGCGTGTCACTTGCCGGTCGAGCGCCTCCACGGTCTCACCGTCGCAGGTGCCAATTCGTTGGCCGATGCGCATCGCGGCCCGCATGCCGACAGCAATCGCCTCACCATGCAGGAGCGCGTAATCCGCCGCCTCGATCGCATGGCCAAGAGTGTGACCGAAATTGAGGTAGGCCCGGATGCCGGCTTCACGCTCATCGGCCTCGACCACCGCCGCTTTCAGCGCAACGTTGCGGCGGATCACATAACTCAGAGCGGGATCGTCGTAGCGAAGAAGGGCCGGACTGTTCGCGTCCAGGAACCGGGAAAGATCGCCTCGCTCACCGCCCGGGGTGGAGCGCTGAATCACCCCATGCTTGATCACCTCCGCCCAGCCGCTGCCGAGCTCCCGCGGCGGAGCGGAGCGCATGAGATTCGGATCGATCAAGACCACCTGTGGTTGGTTGAAGGCGCCGATCAGATTCTTCCCAGCAGGGTGGTTGATGCCGGTCTTGCCACCGACGCTGCTATCGACCGTCGCCAACAGACTGGTCGGGACCTGCACCAATCCGACACCGCGGAGGACCGTTGCCGCGGCAAACCCGGCAAGATCCCCGACGACGCCGCCACCGAGCGCGACCACCACATCCGACCGTTCCGCACCACCGCTGAGCATCCAATCCCAGAGCGCGGTGATGCCCGCGATGCTCTTGCTCCCCTCGCCCGCCGGGACCGCGTGGATTCGCGCGTCGAACCCTGCGTCTGCGAGGAGCCTCATCACCGCATCACCATGGGCGATGGCGACGTTGGCATCGGTGATCACCCAGACACGCCGGGCCTTTCGCGAGGCTTGGCGGACCGCATCGGGCAAGAGGTCGACCGCTCCCGAACCGACGGTGATGTGCGACTCACCAGTTGGGGTGCGCAGGATCACGTCCGGTTCGACAGAGACAGATTGTGTGAGCCGGGCGAGTTCACGGCCGATCTCCTCTGGTGATGCTCCGTCAACCATGAGGGTGATCGCTGCCCGACGATAGGCGGCGAGACGATCCTGCTTCATCGATGTGAGGCGCCCGAGCGGATCATCTCCTTGGATCAGCGGGCGAACGACAGCTGCTCCCTCCTCCAATTGCTGGCGACGCAACCGAGCGAGGCTTGTGGCTGGATCGGCATCGAGGGCGACGACCAGCGTCCCGGGGCGTCCGAGGAGTTCCGGCGTCCACGCGGAGGGATCGACAACCGCTCCCCCACCACATGCGATCACCACGTCATCGCGGTCCAATGATCGGGCTAGGAGTGCGCGCTCCATCTGCCGAAACGCAGGTTCACCCAGATTGCGAAACATCTCCGGCACGGTCATGCCGGCCTCACGCTCGAGATCAGCGTCGGTGTCGATGAGGTTCCACCCGAGGCGCTCCGCAGCGATGCGCCCGGTCGTCGACTTTCCGACGCCACTGAGGCCGACCAGCACCAACCGTTGTGTGTTGCTCACCCTCATCGACCTCAGTACTGCGGCATCGTTGCCCTATTGACCGACGTGCATGAAACCCAGATGAATCCTCGGTGGCTGCTCGTTCAACGCCCGCCAAGTATAGGTGCCCGTGACTCATGGGTATCAGCCATCGGGGTTGCGGACTCCTGCCATGTGGGACAATTACCATAAAGATCGGATTCGCGAGCCGTTTCTGAACGTTGCTGGGGCAGCCATGCATCGGATTTTGATCGCAGACGACGACGCCGCCATTCGCCGCTTGTTGCGGTCCGTCTTGGAGGATGAGGGGTACGAGGTCGCCGAGGTGGGAACCGGGGCGGAGATCCTCGCCGCCTATGCCTCCCCCAACCCACCTGACTTGGTGCTGGCCGATGTCCGCATGCCTGACCAGTCAGGCATCGATGTGCTCCGCGCACGGTCCAAGGCCAAGACCGCAGATGGTTTTCAGCCTCTGATCGTGATGACCGCCTACGGCAGCTCGTCGTTGGCGATCGAGGCGATGCAACTCGGCGCCTATGACTACTTGACGAAGCCCTTTGACATGCACGATGTCGTGGTGACGGTGCAACGCTTCTTCGAGCGGCAGGCGCTGTCGGAACAAGTGAAGGTCCTGTCGACGCGTCTCGGTGAGAAGGATCCCAATGAGTTGATCATCGGCGAGAGCCCGGTGATGCACGAGGTGTACAAGACCATCGGGCGGGTGGCGCGGTCCGATGCCACGGTGTTGATCACGGGTGAATCAGGCACGGGCAAGGAACTGATCGCCACGGTGCTGCATCGCAATTCGTCGTATCGATCCGGGCAGCTGGTGAAAGTGAACTGCGCGGCGCTGCCGGAGTCGCTTCTCGAGAGCGAGTTGTTCGGCCATGAGAAAGGCGCATTCACCGGAGCCATCGCGCAGCGGAAAGGACGATTCGAGCTCGCCAACAAGGGCACGATCTTTCTCGATGAAATCGGCGAGATGACCCTCTCCACCCAGAAGAAACTGCTGCGGGTGTTACAGGAGCGAGAATTCGAGCGGGTGGGCGGAACAACCACTGTGCGCATCGACACCCGCGTCGTGGCGGCCACGAACAAATCCCTGGCGGAGGAGATCGAAGCGGGGCGGTTTC
>JAPOLF010000176.1 GCA_029977305.1 bacterium
GCTCACCAAGGTGCCGGAATTCAAGTCGCTCTACGACAGCGACTCTTCGGTTCGTACGTTGGTGGACCAGGCGAAGAAGGTCGAGGGCATTGCCCGGCACGCCTCCACGCACGCCGCTGGGGTGGTGATTTCCCGAGATCCGCTTGTTGAGCACGTGCCGGTGCAACGTGCCGGAGGGAAGAGCGAGGGAGATCTCACCACGCAGTACCCGATGGGCCAACTCGAGGATCTCGGGTTGCTCAAGATGGACTTCCTCGGACTGAAGACGTTGACCGTGCTGGGCAAGACGGTCGAACTCCTGCGGGACCGGGGAATTGAGGTCGATCTCGAGGCGGTGCCGCTGGATGACCCCGCCGCCTATGAGGCGTTGCGGCGAGGTGACACCTTCGGGGTGTTCCAGTTGGAAGGTGGCATGACCACCCGGATGACGATCGACGTCGCCCCTGATGGCTTCGAGGATTTGATCGCGCTGATGGCGTTGATCCGGCCGGGCCCGATGGAGATGGCTCCTGACTACATATCCCGGAAGCACGGGCGCACCCCGATCGAATACATGCACCCGGAACTCGAGACGATCCTCGCCGAGACCTACGGCATTGCCCTGTACCAAGAGCAGGTGATGCAAATCGCCAACACTCTCGCGGGCTTCTCCATGGCCGAGGGTGATGGCCTCCGCAAGGCGATGGGCAAGAAGTTACCGGAGGAGATGGCCAAGTACCGGGATCGCTTCGTCGCCGGATGCGTCGAGCACGGCGTCTCTCCCGCCTTGGCGGCCGATATCTTCGACATGATCGAGCGATTCGCCGGCTACGGATTCAACAAGGCGCACAGCGCGGCCTACGCCGTGATTGCGGCGCAGACCGCGTACTTCAAGGCGACCTATCCGGTCGAGTACCTCGCAGCCTCGCTCTGCTCTGAACTCGGGAACACCGACCGCCTCGTGTCCCTTGCGGCAGAGGCGCGCCGGGCCAACATCCCCATGTTGCCGCCAGACATCAACCGCAGCGGTGTCGAATTCCGCGTTGAGGAATCTCCTGAGGGTGAACTTGCGGTGCGCTGGGGCATGGCGGCGGTGAAGAACGCAGGGGAGGGGGCTGTGGCTGCAATCGTCGAAGCCCGCAACGCCACGCCAACCGGCGCCTTCCGCTCGTTGGAGGATTTCTGTGAGGCCGTCGACTGGTCACTGGTGAATCGCCGCGTGGTGGAGTCGCTGGCAAAAGTGGGGGCGCTCGATGGGTTCGGTCCTCGTGGCTCGGTGATCGATGCCCTCGATGAGGCGATCGCGAGCGGTCAGCGACACCAGAAAGCCGCTGCCAAGGGTCAGATGGGGTTGTTCGATCTCGGCGAGGCGGTGCAGCAGGCGGAACCGCGTCCGTTGCCTCCCTCGAGCATCCCGCAAAAGCAACTCTTGCAGTGGGAGAAAGAACTTCTCGGCACCTATATGAGCGCGCACCCGTTACAGCAGGTGCTTTCCACGCGTCGCCCCGGAACATCAGTGATCCATCTGGTCGATCGCGCTCCGGGCCAGATGGCCAAGATGATTGTCATGGTCACCAGCGTCCGCCGCGTGACGACCAAGAGCAACAAGACGATGGCCATTCTTGAAGTGGAGGACTTGACGGGATCGGTCGAGGTTGTGGCCTTCCCGGACACGTATGAGCGGCTCTCGTCACTGTTGTATCCCGATGCGATCGTCGAGCTCACCGGAAAGATCGATCTGCGCAACGAGCGCCTGCAGTTGGTCCTCGAGGACCTCACCGACGAGATCGCCCAAGCCCCGGTTGCTGCGATCCCGGCAAAGACCATTCACATCATGTTGGGTTCTGCGGACGATCACTGGAGTGACGTGCGTCTGATGAACGACGTCGACACCGCCTTGCGCGCCTTCGAAGGCGATGAGGAGGTGGTGATTCATGTTCCGCAGGATGATGGTCGCGTCGTGCAGTTGCGCAGTCGGTCGCGCAAGGTGCACTGGTGCTCGGAGCTCGTCGATGCGCTGACGGCATTGCCAGGTGTGGTCGGAGTTCGACTCGAGGAACCGCGCGTGCCGGCGCTCGCTGGCTGAAACCGGTGCTACGGAGTTAGCCTGACCACCTCTCCCAAACGGTGGGCTACATATCCCAAAAGATCCACAATCACGATGGGCCTGAACCGCGGGGTGCCTGCCGCCGATCCCTCAAGGACAGGGGATGAGCCTTAGACGGTGTCGTTGCCGAATCGGTTTGCTGCTGCAGCCAACCGGCGCAGCACCAGGGACGCATCGTCGGCGATCACATAGGCGAGATCACCCTCGCGGAGTTGTTTCACCAAGGAGGTCATCGCCGATGACTCGCTCTTGGCATGGACCACCAACGGCGGCACGTCATTCGCTGCCGCGCCCTGGAGCACCAGAGCGGTGCGTTCGGGGTCGAGATCTTCAGAGTGGATGATCAAGATGTCCGCACCCCGCCCGAGGAGGCGGCCAGTTTCGACGAGATCGTCGCGCGGCACATCACCCGCCACCCCGACGACCCTAATCCGACGTTCGGCTGGCAGGTGCGAGAGCCCCCTCAGGGCGGACCGGAGAAACCAGGACGGAGACGACACATCCGCCACCGCCGTCGCTCCACCCACCGTGTACATGTTGAACGACGCAGGAAGATCGGCATCGCCGGACTGAAACGAATGCAACGTCGCGATGATCGACTGCTCGGTCACGCCGATGGCTCGCGCTGCACACAACGCCAGCAAGGCATTCGTGATGGCGAAGGAGAGCGCACCCTGCGCCGTGGTGGGAACCGCATTGACCTCGACCATGCGCCGATGATCGTCATGGGTTCCGAACACCATCCAGCCTTCGTCAACCCAGGCACCCGCTCCACCTCGTTCGAGATGGCGCCGAAGATACGGTGTCTCGCGGCGAATGCCGACAACCAATTGCCGCTCGCGGGCCTCAACCTCGCCGGTGATCAAGGTGGAGTCATCAGCGTTCACGATCAACACGCCGTCGGCGCTCGCGCTCTTGAGCACCCCCGACAGGGCGATGAGCGCCCGGTCGGTGTCCGGTCTGGCCATGCACGTCTCGTTGTTGGCACACAGGTTGGTGAGGATAGAGACAGGGAAGAGGGCCTCGGGCAGGCCAACAGCGTGAATCGTGTCCCAGTCGAGCACTTGGATTGCCACATCGAGATCGCGTGACTCGATCATCGCCAGTGCCTTGCGCCATGGCACGAGTTCGCCACGCTGTCGTCTCCCGGCGATGGTCACGCCGGCAGCAGTCCACCGAGCAGTGCGTTGCCCGTCTGCCATGAGCATGGCGTCGAGAAGCACCGCCACCGTGGACTTGCCACGCGATCCAGCGATGGCGACAGCTGGAGGCGCCCCCACGGCATTGCGTTCCGCCCGCCAAGTCGGAGTCGACGAGGGGAGAACCAGTCCGCGCCCCATCACGGGAGGAGGGGAGGGTACGTCACCCATCAACGAGCAATCCCATGAGTCGCGGCGTACCCTTCAAGATACGGAATGAGCATGCGTACTGCCTGACCGCGATGACTGACCGCGTCTTTCTCCGACGATGAGACCATCGCAAGGGTCCGACCGTCGGGAAGCACGAACAATGAATCGTAGCCGAAACCGTTGCTGCCACGCTCTTCCGTTCCAATTGCCCCCTCGCAGGTGCCTTCGGTCTCGGTGATGACGCCGGTTGGATAGGCAAGAACGATCGAGCAAACGAACCGTGCCGCCCGCTCGGGAGCAGGAACATGCGCAAGCGCCGCGAGCAACTTGGCGCGATTGGCAGCATCTGCCGCGCCGGGACCGGCATAACGAGCCGAGAAGATGCCCGGTTCGCCATGCAGCGCATCCACACAGATGCCGGAATCATCCGCACAGGCAAGCATCCCCGACTGGCTCGCCGCCGCTATCGCTTTTAGACGCGCGTTCTCGGCGAATGAAGCTCCCGTCTCTTCTGGCATCACCACGTGGACGGCATCAAGCCCGACCACCCGGACCCACGGCGGCAACAGCGATCGAAACTCGCGCACTTTCCCAGCATTCGAGGTTGCGACCAAGAGATCAAGCATTGGGCATCGCTCCGAAAAGTCGTCGCGCATTGGTCGTCGTGATCGCGGCGAACTCCTCCTCGGTGAGGTCCCAGAGCGCGGCCACTCTCCGTGCAATCAAGGGAATGGTTGCTGGCGTGTTGCGCCGCCCGCTTGCGCCGGGAGGCACCAGATACGGGGAGTCCGTTTCGAGAACGATGCGATCGATGGGGATGCTCGAGAGCACCTCCCGCAGTTCCACGGATGACGACCGCGCCGCCAATCCGCCGACTCCGACCATTGACCC
>JAPOLF010000177.1 GCA_029977305.1 bacterium
CGTCCCTTGCGCGAGGAAGGCGAACGGCCCATTCGCCCGAGACTCCGCCTCGAACACTCGGACGAACGTCTCCCCGATGATCTTCCGCTTCTGCTCCGGATCGGTGACGCCGTGCAACTTCTCGAGGAACCGCGCCTGTGCATCGGCGAACACCAACTTCATCCCAAATGCCCGTGCGAACACATCTCGCACGAGTTCCGCCTCGCCGAGCCGCAGCAATCCATTGTCCACAAACACCGGCGTCAACTGATCGCCGATCGCCTTGTGGATCAGCGCTGCCGCCACCGCAGAGTCCACCCCGCCGCTCAACCCGAGCAGCACCCGACCGTCTCCCACGGTCTCCCGGATCTGCGCCACAGCCTGCTCGACGAAGTTCCCGGCATTCCAGTTGCGCCGACACCCGCAGTACTGGCTGAGGAAGTTGGCGATCACCTCCGACCCGAGCGGCGTGTGCACCACCTCCGGGTGAAACTGGATCCCGGCGATATGGCCTTTCGCGATCGCCGCCACCGGCGCGTTCGCCGTGCTCGCGATCACCGCGAATCCCGGCGGGCACGTCTCCACATGGTCACCGTGACTCATCCACACATCGAGCGTCGCCGGGAGATTCGTGAAGAGGGGATCCGCCGTTCCGGTCTGCTCGATCGTTGCCGGCCCGTACTCACGATGGCTTGCCGGGGCGACCACGCCGCCATGCGCGCGCGCCAGCAGCTGTAGGCCATAGCAGATGCCAAGCACGGGCAACCCGGATTGCAGCACCCAGCCCGGCAGTTGCGGCGCACCCTCGTCGTAGACACTCGATGGACCACCGGACAGGATGATCCCCTTCGGATGCAGCGCCGCGACCCGCTCCCACGACACATCGTGCGGGAGCAACTCGCTGTACACCCCGAGTTCACGCACGCGGCGGGTGATCAATTGGCTGTATTGGCTGCCGAAATCGATGACGACCACCGAGTCGACGGCGGTGGGACCAGACGATGCGGGCGCGGTCAACGGGGCTCCTTCCTGCGGGCGGAGGGCATGGCGAACGTTCGCCTATTGTGCCCGTTCGCACCGAATCAGGCTAGACCTCTCCGTCGTCCGCCCCTGCATCATCCTGATCCAACACGATGAAGGTCCGGTCGAAGGTCCAATCGTGGATCGACTCCAACTCCACTTCGAGCCGCGGATGCAGCGGGTCGATCTGCTTCGTCAGGTGGATGTCCACCACCGAGCGATCGTCAAACCCCATCGCCTCCGCCAACGCATCCAAGGCGATCTTCAGCCCACCATCGAGATCGCGCCGCTTCGGGGTCTCGAAATAGAACGTCAGGTACACCCCGATCAGCGATTCGGTGAACACCCGCTCCACCTGCGCATCGAGCGCCCCGCTCCGACGCATCCCCTCGATGATCGTCACCACCCCGCGCTTGAACTTCCGCGCCGAGGCGCTGAGCACACGTCGCTTGCCCACCGTCGAGTACTGCGCATTCACGCTAGGCGGCATCGGCAGTGTGACCACCACCCGCGCCGCACCCTCAGGGATCGCCACGCCCTATCGCCCCGCCAATTGCGCCACGCGTGATCGCATCCGTTCGATCTCCTCGTCCGTCGTCAGGTAGTGCACCGAGGATCGGACCACGCCGCGCAGCCCGCGCGCCTCCATGTCCCATCGGGCACTGTACGGCGTGGAAGCGGTGACATTGATGCTATCCTGATGTAGCGCATGCTGCACCTCCTCCGCCGACCATCCCAGCAACGTGAAGGACACAATCCCCCCGCGCACCGCACCGAGATCGTGCACCTGCACCCCGGGTATCGTCAGCAGCGCAGTGCGCAGCGCCTCGGCCCGTTCCTGGACCACCTCCCAGATGGCCTCCAGTCCGAGGTCGAGCGCCAGGTCGACGGCTGCCCCCATGCCGAGCGTCGCCGCGATGTTGCTCTCCCAATTCTCGAATCGCGCACTGCCCGGCACGATCTCGTACCGATCCGCCTCCACCCACCGCGCGGCATGCACATCGAGGAATGGCGGCTCCAACTTGTTCGCCAAATCTCCCCGCACCCAGAGAAATCCGGCGCCGCGCGGTCCGCGCAGGTACTTCCGGCTCGTCGCCGAAAGCATGTCGCAACCGATCGCGTGCACATCCAACGGGACCTGTCCCGCCGTCTGGCACGCGTCCAGCAGGTACAGAACCTTCGCCTCGCGGCACACCTTGCCAATGGCCGCCGCAGGTTGCACCAATCCGCCATTGGTCGGCATATGCGACACCGCGACCAATCGCACCTTCTTGTCGATCATCCCTGCAAGCGCCTCGACCGAGAGTTGTCCCGAGTCGTCATTGGGAACGACCTCGATCGACACCCCGCGCTGCGCCAATTGCAGGAATGCGATCGCATTCGAGCAGTACTCGCTCATCGAGGTCAACACACGATCACCCGCTTGCAGGGGCAGCGAGTAGAACGCCATGTCCCATCCTCGCGTGGCGTTCTCGACGACCGCCACCTCCTCGGGCTTCCCGTTCAGCAGCCGCGCAACCGATCCCCGCACCCGCGCCAACCGCTGTTCCGCCTCGTCTGCCGCCTCATAGGCCCCGATCAGCGCCTCGCGCTGCAAGTGACCCACCACGGTGTCGAGCACCTGCTGCGGCACGAGGGACGCCCCGGCGTGATTGAAGTGGACCACCTCGGCGCATCCCGGAGTCTCCGCACGGAGGGCGGGCACCTTCGCCCGCAGTTGATCACCCTGCTGCTTCGTTTGCGATTCCATCACTGCTCCAACGGCGATGCGCCCGTCACCAGAATCACGACCCCGACTTCGAGGCCTGTTCCTTGGCAAGAGATTGTGTTCGCTGGTAGGCGGCATAGACCGCCCGCGAGAAGACGGTTCGCAACCCGCCCTTCTCCATCTGGTAGATCGCCTCCGCTGATGTTCCCCCCGGCGATGTCACCATGTTCCGCAATTCCGCCATGTGCTTCCCGGAATCCCGTGCGAACTCCACCGATCCCGCCACCGTCTGCAACACGATCTGCTCGGCGATCCTCCGCGGAAATCCCATGTGCACCCCGGCGTCGATCAGCGCCTCCATCATCAGGAACACGAAGGTCGGACCGGTTCCGGAGAGCGCCGTCGCCATGTCGACGTACTTCTCGTCCTCAACCCACAACTCCTCGCCCAGCGCACCGAGCACCGCCTGCACCTGCGCCCGCTGCGCCTCTCCGACCGCGGGCGTGGAGTGCCACACCATCATCCCTTCGCCGATCTGCGCCGGCGTGTTCGGCATCACCCGCACGATCGCCTCATGATCGAGTCCCTTGGCCAGCACATCGATGGGTGCCCCGGCGATCACCGACACCGCCACCTGCGCCGGGGTGAGCACCCCTTTGAGTTGCTTCAGCACCGAGGCCAGCACCTGCGGTTTGATCGCCAGCACCACAATGTCTGCCGACCGCGCGGCCTCCGCATTGTCCGCCGATGTCCGGATGCCGAACCGCTCCGCCAGCCGCGTCCGCCGATCCTCCCGCGGATGGCTCGCCACGATCTGCGCCGGGGAGACCAACCCGCGCTTCAGGATGCCGGCGATCATCGACTCCGCCATCACCCCCGCTCCGACGAACGCCAATTGCGCCTCCGCCAGCGACGTCCCGGTCTCGTCGGCCTGCGCCGCTGTCTTGCGTGCCATCAGCTCCTCCTGCGTCGGTTGGGATGTGCCACCATTGTACCGACAGCGCGTGACGGCCCTTGCCGCCGCCGCGTGCCGAACCGAAATGGACGTCTCGTCGGAAGGACCATCTCGTGCCGAATCGCCTCGCCAACGAAACCAGCCCCTACCTCCTCCAGCACAAGGACAACCCCGTCGATTGGTACCCATGGGGACCGGAGGCCCTCGCCCGCGCCAAGGAGTTGGGCCGCCCGATGCTCGTCAGCATCGGCTACTCTGCCTGCCATTGGTGCCACGTCATGGAGCACGAGTCCTTCGAGGATCCCGACGTCGCCGAGGAGATGAACGCCAAGTTCATCAACATCAAGGTCGACCGCGAAGAGCGCCCCGATCTCGACAACCTCTTCATGACTGCGGTGCAGGCATTGAGCGGGCAGGGGGGATGGCCGCTCAACGTCTTCCTGACCCCTTCCGGTGTCCCGTTCTACGGTGGAACTTACTTTCCACCGGAGGATCGCAGCGGCATCCCGGCGTGGGGCAAGATCATCGATGCCGTCTCCGAGGCCTACGCCACCAAGCGCGACGAAGTGGAGGAGAGCGCCGAGCAGATCGCCGATTTTCTCCGGAGGAGCAACGGAGCAGACCCGGATCGGGAGTTGCTCTCCCACACGCTCTT
>JAPOLF010000178.1 GCA_029977305.1 bacterium
TCAGAACTAGGCGGTAGCCCAAAGCCGCCGCGGCCATGGCCAGAGCTATGCCGGTGTTGCCACTGGTCGGCTCGACGATGGTCGTCACCCCCGGGGTGATCAGGCCAGCCTGCTCGGCGTCCTCGATCATCGCGACGCCGATGCGATCCTTGACCGAGAAACCCGGGCTGAAGGACTCCATCTTCCCGACCAAGATCCCCGGCGTGTTGGGGGCAAAGCGAGAGAGGCGCAACAATGGCGTGTTACCCACCAACTGGGTCGCGTCATCAGCGATGCGAGGGCGGACGCGGCGCGGGGACAGTGACAGATCGATGGTTGACATGGCGGTAGGCATGAGGCACCTCAGCATGGGACGAAAAGCTGCGCGCAGAAGCGCGGCAACAGCGGTTGCCCTGTTATTCTAGAGTTCTGTATCAGGTTTATCAAGTGAAGCGTCGATGAAGATCAACGTCCGATTTCGCGTTGGTACTGCGCTTCACTGCCGATCCACACGGCACCGTCGCGGTACTGCTCTTTCTTCCACACCGGGACAATTTCCTTCAGCCGTTCGATCGCATACTGGCATGCGGCAAAGGCCTCAGCCCGATGGGGTGAGGAGACGGCAATCACCACACTCGCCTCGCCTACCCCGAGCAAGCCAGTACGGTGGGCGATCGCCACGTTCTCGATTCCCCATGTTGCGGCGATCTCGGTGGCGATCTGCGCCATCATCTCTTCCGCAGCCTCGGGGTAGGCCTCATAGTCAAGCGACACCACGTCCTGGCCGCGCGCCACATCACGGACTCGCCCGATGAAGGTGACGACCGCGCCCGTGCCGGGATCGTCCACGAGCGCCTCAACCGCACGGACATCGAGCGGCTCGGGCTGCACCACGAATCGTTTGGGTGCGCCACCGCTCACCGGGGGAATCAAGGCCAGCTCGTCACCCGCATGAAGCACGGTGTCCTTGCCGACATACGCGCGATTCACCATCACCATCGCGGCCGCAAGATGGTTCGCCACTGCCGGATGGAGGGTGGTCAACGCCGTCAGGGCATCTGCCACTGAGGCGCCGTCGGGCAGGTCGATGGATTCCTGTGAGGTGTTCGCGGCCTCACGGACCGCGGCGAAGTACCGAATGCTGACCAACATTGATAACCTCGACGAGTGCACAGCGGTGGACGCCTTCACCCCCGCAATCTACCATGCCCGGCATCGCTGGCCCGTTCACCCGAGTGCGCCATGATCTCCCCTCCAACGTTCCATCTTCCATCGGGCTATCGCAGTCGCGCCGCCATCGAGGCGGATGCGTCTGCCGTCGCCGCACTGCAGAACGCCGTGCAGCTCCGTGAAGGTGGGCGTGCAGACCTGGGAGCTGAATCCGTGCTCGAGGACTGGAGCACGTTGGATCTCGCCAATGACACGGTGGTGATCGTCGACGATGCCGGCCACATCGCGGCGCATGCGTCGCTGATCAATCGCCAACATGCCGTGATCGTGATCTATCCCGAAGTGGACCCATCGCACGAGAAACGCGGGCTTGGCACTGCGCTCATCGGCTGGGGGGAGGCGCAAGCTCACCTCCACATGGTTGAGGCCGATCCGCGACATCGCGTCGTGGCCCGGCACTATCCGAATCGCGCAAACAGTGAAGCCCTGCGCCTGCTCAACCGGCACGGCTATGCGGAGGAGCGGGACATAAACGTGATGGAAATCGACCTTCCCGCACCTGATGCGGCGGAGCGTGCCACCCCAGACCACATCAGGATCGAAGCGTTTCGACCTGGCATTGACGACCGTCAGGCCTTCGACGCGATGGAGGACGCCTTTCGCGACATCTGGGGACGGCCTCCCAGCACCTTTGAGCGATTTCAACGGATGCTGCAAGCAGCGACGTTTGACCCAGGATTGATGCTCATCGCGTGGGATGGCGACCAGATTGCCGGGCAAGCGTGGAGCACGATCACGGATGGTCAGGCATGGACCAACGCAGTCGGAGTGCGTCGACCGTGGCGCAGACGCGGCATCGGTCAGGCGTTGCTGGCCCAGAGTTTTGCTGCACAGGCCGCACGGGGTGCAACACGATCGGGGTTGAGCGTCGATAGCAAAAGCGCCACCGGTGCGCCCCGCCTCTACCTCCAGGCCGGGATGCGTTTGCAGCGGACCCACGTGTTGATGGATCGCGAGTTGCGCCCCGGGATCGATCCGAGCATTGCCGTGACTGACTAACGAGACGCCTCGGCGATCGGTGCCGCGAGCAGCATCGCCTCGACGGTTTCTCCTGCCGTGTAGGGCGTCTGCCGAGGCGCAATGACCAAGAACGCATTGGCACCGACGAACGAAGCCAGCCGTGACGAGGCCTGACTGCCGGTCGGGACGGCCATGAGTCTGCCTGATGGGTCCACCACGATCGTGGCTCGCTGCAGTTCAATGCGATCACTCGGCATCGCCGGCTCGCGCAGCACGACTGGCACACGGGGTCGGTCGATCTCACGAGCTCCCATCATGGTGCGCAGCGCGGGTCGGATGAACATCTCGAACGAGACCAGTGCCGAGACCGGATTCCCTGGCAGGCCGAAAACGATCGCATCTCCCACCGTGGCGAAAGTCATCGGCTTCCCCGGTTTCAGGAAGACGCGGCGAAATTTGACGTCACCGAGCGACGCAAGCAGCGGCTTCACCAGATCCAATTCGCCCATGGAGACACCGCCACTGGTGACGACGACGTCACAGCTCGCCGTGAGCCGGCGCAACAACGCTTCCAACTGCTCGTAGCTGTCGGGCGCCTTTCCGCTCCATGTCACTTCGGCACCGGCATCCTGCAATGCGGTCACCAGACTGAACCGATTTGAATCTCGGATCTGTCCCGGGGCGACGGGGTCATCGGGCTCGGCGAGTTCGTCACCGGTCGACAGCACTGCCACCCGCGGAGCACGTCGCACCGGGACTGGGACAGCACCCAATCCCGCAATCAACCCGATCTCCGCCGGCCCGAGTTGCACGCCCACCGGCAACACTTCGGTACCACGAGCGATGTCGGACCCGATGGGCCTGACGTTTTCCCCAACGCGCACCAGATCTTGGGTGATCACCACGTGATCGTCTGCAAGTTCGGTGTTCTCCACGGGGACCACCGCATCAGCACCCGGGGGCATCGGGGCACCGGTTGTGATGCGCACCGCGTACCCCTCGGTCACCTCCACGGCAAGCACGAAACCTGCGGTCTGAACCCCGATCACCTCCCGCCATGGGGACGGGTCCGCAGCAACCACCGCGTACCCATCCATGGTTGCGGCGGCAAAGGGCGGATGGTCATCGGCGCTGATCAGTGGCTCGGCGAGGATGCGTCCAGCGGCCTCGGAGATAGACACCTGCTCGACCGGGAGACGTCGGCAGTGCGCGAGCACCATGGCGCGCGCCTCGTTGGGGTCCACCATCCGGTCGAGATCGGGAGATTGGTTCAATTCACGCGCCTTTTCGTTGACGTGGTGCATCGTGCTCCGTAGTATGCCCGAATACCCCGCGACCGAAAGAACGACGCTCGGCGCAGTAGGACGCGTGATGAATCCTCGGACAGCGGCGGCCTCCACCGATGATGTGCCGGGCCGTGGGAGCGATGTCGTTCCCGCTGCGTCGTTGCGCTCGCCTCACGCTGATCACCCGATGATCATCGAGGCCCGCGCGCGGTTCATCGATCGCATGCGCGAGTACCTTCCCGAAGCGTCGCTCGACCTGCCGGTTCGCGCGGTGGACCTCGCGGTTCAGGCTCACGGCGAAGACCTGCGCAAGTCTGGTGAACCCTATGCGGTTCATCCGATCGAGGTCGCGATCCTCCTTGCCAACATGCAACTCGATCCGGAGACACTGGCAGCCGCCGTGCTGCACGACGTGGTGGAGGACACCCCGGTGTCGTCCGCGACCATCGAGCAGGAGTTCGGGAAGCGGGTCGCGAGCCTCGTGGACGGCGTAACCAAGCTGGGTCGACTGCCCTGGACCGGCGATGAGGCAACCGGCTCCCGCGAGAAGGCGCAACAGGCCGAAAGCCTGCGGAAGATGTTCTTGGCGATGGTCGACGACATCAGCGTCGTCTTGATCAAACTCGCGGACCGTCTGCATAACATGCGCACATTGGATGCGCTGCCTCCGCACAAGCAGGTGCGCATCGCCCAGCAAACAATGGAGATCTATGCGCCGCTCGCAAACCGCCTCGGCATATGGCCGTTCAAATCCGAACTGGAGGACCTCGGTTTCCGATACACGAACCCCGAGGCGTTCAACGCGTTGAAGAACGAACTGGACAAGCGTGGACGTGATGCCG
>JAPOLF010000179.1 GCA_029977305.1 bacterium
CCGCGGAGGGCGCATTTACCGGCGAAGTCTCGGCGCGCATGCTTCAGGCCTTGCACGTGAATCTGGTGTTGGTCGGGCACGCCGAGCGCCGCGGTCTCTTCCTCGAGCAGGATGTCGATCTCAACAAGAAAGTGGCGGCGGCGATCGACGCGGGCATGCATGTCCTGCTCTGCGTCGGGGAGACGGGCGACGAACGTGCTTTCGGCGTCAGCGTCGAAACCGTGTGCCGCCAGCTTAAGATCGACCTCCACGGATTGGCGCCCGAGGCAGCCTCGAAGTTGCTGGTTGCCTATGAGCCGGTCTGGTCGATCGGCGCTGGCGGCGTCCCCGCGACGCCGGACGACATCGCGCCGATCGCCTTGGTCATTCGTGCCACGTTGGAGGGGCTGTTCGGCAGCCACGGGACCGCAGTTCCGATCCTCTATGGCGGGAGCGTCAATGGCGGCAATGCCGGAACCTTCGTGACCATCCCCGAGATCGACGGGCTCCTCGTCGGGCGCGCCGGGTGGACGGTGGAAAGCTATCTCGAGACGCTGAACGCCGCGCTTGCATCTCGCGCCTAAGCGCAGACCCCATGCACTCGTGCGTCGTCCCAACAGGGAAGGTCGTGACGGTCGGTATACTTTCCCCATGAGTGGCTCGGGGGTTCCCGATGCCGGATCTTCCACCTGACCCGGGAGAAATCGCGATGACCTGCCCGAGCTGCGGTGCTGATGCCACGCAAGGAAGCCACTTCTGCCGGATGTGCGGCACGTCGTTGGACGGGGTGCCACGCGGACGCAGGGTGGTCGTCACCGGGATGGGGGCGATCACCTCGCTCGCCTCGTCGGTGCAGGACACGTGGCAGCGCATCCTCAATGGCGACACCGGGATCCGCCGAGCCGCCAACCTGATTGAGGGCAAGCACGCCTGCCTGCTCCGCGGCGATGTCGACGATGCCAGCATCCCGAAGCGCGTGCTGACCGTAAAGGTCGCCCGCAACGCCTCGCGCTTCACGCACTTGGTGATCGAGGCCACGGCGGATGCGCTGATGCAGGCGCGGTTGATCGGTCCGGACCTGGAACCGCTGAGTGACCTCTCCCAAGCCGGTGCGGTGATCGGCACCTGCATGGGCGGAACCCAGGATGACTACCTCCCTGCCTGGGACAAGTACCAGGAGTACGGCGAGAGCCGGGTTGCCCCGCACCTCCATGTCACCTTCCCGCACAACCTTGCCGCGTACAACATCCAATCCCGCTGGGGCATGGGCGGCCCGAGCCTGACACTGGCCACCGCCTGCGCGACCGGGGCCCAGGCGATCGGCGAGGCGTTCCTCAATGTGCGCGAGGGGCGGGCTCCGATCATGATTGCCGGCGCGGTTGAGTCGACCTCGCAAGAGATGTGGACAGCCGGCTTCGCGGCGATGCGCGCCCTCCCCACCGACAGCAACGATGATCCCGGTGCCGCCAGCCGCCCATTCGATGCCACGCGCGCCGGGTTCGTCCTTGGCGAGGGCGCTGCCGCTCTGGTCCTCGAGGAACTCGGCCACGCCCTCTCCCGCGGTGCCACGATCCTTGCGGAGATCCTCGGCTTCTCGACCACGAATGATGCCTACCACCCGATCGCCCCGATCCCGGAAGGCACAGGGGCGGCCAGAGCGATCACCAACGCGCTGATGGATGCCGGCGTGAAGGCCGACGAGATCGATCATGTCAACGCGCACGCTGCCTCGACCCCTGCGGGTGATGTGGCTGAGTCGAACGCGATCCGCCTTGCGTTCGGGGAGCGCGCGGCGAGCATTCCGGTGACCTCGATCAAGGGTGCCGTCGGCCACTGCATGGGGGCATCAGGAGCGATTGAAACGGTGGCCGCAGTGATGACACTGCTGGACCAGGTGATCCCGCCGACCAGGAACTACCGGAATCCCGATCCGGAGATCGGGCTGGACATCGTCCACGGTGCCCCGCGGCCGGCGGTGGTAAACAAGATCACCAAGCACTCGTTTGGTTTGGGCGGACAGAATGCCTGTCTGGTGCTGGGGCGGTACGTCGGGGCCTAGCCGGTTCGAACCTGACCGGAATCGTGCGAGATCATCAACGACGAGACATCGACGCACTCAAAGTCGGAGCCTTGGATCGCGACGGCGAGCGTGTGCAGGTCGTCATTGTCCCAGCGCTCGTCGGGGACGCCGGAGAGGTACCAGTTCGTGCCGTGATCCGCGATCATCATCCCGTAGCGTTTCAATGCGGTGATGATCACCTGATTCGTGGAAGAGAACCCTGAGGCGTCGAAGTCCGCGCGCAGACGGAAGCGGTGGCCCATGGCGGGGACGTTCGAGGTCTCCTCGCTGTGCTCCCAATGCGTCGCTGGCCAAACATGCCCAGCAGCATCTTCCACCGTGAACCGCAAGGCGTGTTCGATCGCCCCAGAGGCGATCTCCTCGTACCGCACGAGACCCGGAAGGATCGGGAGTCCGGCGGCATCAGCGCTGGTCCACCCCTCCGGACGCAATGCATACCCGCTTAGATCGAAGATCGCGCCAGACCCCGCTTGCCAGCGGTTGCGCCGCTTGCGCGGACGAGCGTGGTACAGCTCATAGAGCATGCAGCGGTCGGCATCGACCACCAACACATGGCGATCATGGGTGCCGCACGGGCCACCTTCGATCAATGCGTTGATCGGGATCCGATACGGTCCAGGATCGCTCTCGTCGCCGTACTCAACGAACCGGACGCGACTCATGGGTTGGTCCCCGCTGACCACTGACATCGGGATCCCGATCGGCCCGTTGTCCCACAGTCCGGATCCGAAATCCATGTGCATCGGCTGGTCAGCACCGATGTGGGCGATATAGGCCGCGGAGCGCGCGTGGATCGGCAGCGCATCCACCCGGGCGCGCCAGATGTGATCCGACGGGAACAGCTCACATGTGGGGGGGAACGACGGGCAATGAGCCCCGCAGAGCGGAAGGCATTGCCCGGCACACGGCACGCAAGCGGCCTGCGCGCGGAAGCGGGGTGCCAACCCCACCACAGCCCCAGCGGCAAGAAATCCACGTCGAGACACCGCGCGAACGGTCCGGATCAACTGATCAACCGGGGAACCTTGCATGGCCACCTCCTCGCCTTTCTGCGAAAGGTAGCGATACATCATGCCCGGCACATCACCGAAATGCGCCATTTTTGGTACCGGGTCGACGGGGACATCAGGTCGAATAACTGGGTACACTCCATTGACGGGGAGTCCGTCGTTGAGGGCGCTTCACCATGGCTGATGAACGCAACCACCGATCACGGGTCCTCGTTGTCGAGGATGATCCCGCCAACCGACAACTCGCCGTGCGCATCTTAGAGCGGGAGGGGTATCAGGTCGAGCTGGCGGACGGTGGACCACGGGCGCTCGAGATCGCGGGGGCCATGCCGGTTGATCTCGTCCTGATGGATCTCTCGATGCCGGGGATGGACGGATTGGAGACCACCCGCCGCCTGCGTCAGTTGGCGGGGCATGCCACCACTCCCGTGATCGCCCTGACGGCCCATGCGATGACCGAGGATACGCAAAATGCGATCGCTGCTGGTTGCGACGACGTGATGGTGAAACCGTACCGTCCCGCGGAGTTGATCGCCACCGTCGCGCGGGTCCTCGGTACGCCAGATCTCCGCTCCCCGGAGTGACGGCTTCAACGGATTTCCAGCCGATATGGGGATTCCCGGTCCTCAGGTGATGAGGTCAACGGTCCGGGTTCATGAGGAATTCATCGACGTTTTCCGCAAACCCTGAGTCGCTGGCTGATCGCGCACGAAGGTGCCGCATTCCGGGCCCGAATGTACCCGGTATTTTCCGCCACCTGGTTCCATACTGTGGATGTCGCAGATCGGTTCCCCTTCCCTCCCGGTCCGCGCACGGCTCGACTCCCGAGCCATCCATCCCGCGGCGCCCCGGCCTCACCCGGGGCGTCTGCCTTTTCCGGCACTCCCCTCCGCAGCAAGATCTCGCAATTGCCGTCGCAGCACTTTGCCAGATGCTGACATCGGAAGTTCATTCACCCAGATCACGCGCTTAGGGATCTTGTAGGGTGCCACCCTTCCGCGCAGATGTGTCACGACATCGATGTCCGCCGCGACTACACCCCGCTCCGCAACCACAAACGCAACGGGGGCCGAACCCCACCGCTCATCCGGGACCCCGACCACTGCTGCCGCGGCGATGCCCGGAATGCCTTCAACGGCCCGCTCAACTTCTGCTGGATAGATGTTCTCGCCGCCGCTGACGATCAGGTCGCTCCGCCGGTCGACCACGGTGAGATACCCCTCCTC
>JAPOLF010000017.1 GCA_029977305.1 bacterium
CCGTAGGTCGAGATCGCGATGCCACCCGGTCCGCTGAAGTTCTCCAGCTCGGAGCCGTAGGAGCCGAACGTGGTGGTGTTGGTCCAGGTGGTGGGCGTGAGGGGATCACGCGCCCAGACCGAGATCCGGTCGTTGCCGATGTCGGAGACCCACGCGGTGAGGCCGTCTGCCGAGGCGGTGACCGCGTTCGGGTAGCGCAGATTGCCGACCCCGTTGCCTTCCGTGCCGAACGTCGTGCTGGGGGTCCAGGTCGTGGCGCTGGTGCTCTCCCGCGTCCAGACGGAGATCCGATGGTTCGCGCTGTCTGCCACCCAGGCGGTCAGGCCGTCCGGGGAGACCGCGACGCCTTGCGGGGCGGTGAATTGCCCGCTCTCGCTGCCGCGCCCGCCGAAGGTGGTGCTGTTGGTCCATGTGGTGGAGCTGGTGCTCGATCGGGTCCACACGGAGATGCGGTCGTTGTTGTAATCGGCGACGAGGGCGGTGCGGCCGTTGCGCGAGACCGCGACGCCATACGGGTCATCGAGTTGCCCTTCGCCAGCACCCTCGGTGCCGAAGGTGGTGCTCGGGCGCCACGTCTTCGTCTTCTTCCGCCGCTTCGCTGCGAGATCACGGGGCAGCACGAGAGCGACGGCTGCGGCGCCGCCGATGGCCAGCGCGGTGCGTCGGGAGTGGGTGGCCGAAGGAGCGGGACTGATCGGTGCGTCGTTGGTGGTGGACATCGCGATCCCCTCGGGTGGATTGGCGACGGTACCGGGATCGTTGGCACGGACCAGTGTACCAACGAGATGCATGGCAGCGAGATTCCACCGCCGCCTCGGTGATCAGCACGAAAACGCCACGGCCCCCGGAATCGTTCCCGGGGGCCGTGCTTCGGCCGCATCCTTTGCACCCGATGTGGGTCAGGCGGGCTCCCAGACGGCGATCTGGTTGTTGGAGTAGTCGGCGATGAAGAGTTCCTTGCCATTGGGGGAGATCGCGGTGCCGTACGGGTGGTCGAGCAGGTTGACGCGAAATCCGCTGTCGCTGGTCGTCTCGAGATTCCAAGACGAGGTGTCGGTCGTCGTCCCCTTCCAGATCGCGATCCGGTGCAGGGTGTACTCAGGCACGAAAAGCTGATGGCCATCCGGGGAGAGCGCCGGCTGGCAGGGAGTCGAGTCAGCGTGGATGAGCGCGGTGTTCGCGGTGAATTGGTCGTTCACGGTGGAGCGCGTCCAGAGAGCAATGCGATTGTTGCTGTAGTCCGCGATGAACAGGGTCTTTCCATCCGCGGAGATCACTGAGGAGTCCGGAACGTTGAACTGGTCGATGTTCGAACCAGGGGCGCCGAACGTGTAGGACGCCTCCCAATTGGAGGCGATGGTGGCACGGGTCCACAGCGACATCCGGTTGCTGCCGTAGTCCGCGATGATGAGCTGCAACTGATTCGGGGCGATGGTCACGCTGTTGGGGCTGGAGAGTTGATCGACAGCGGAACCGACGGTGCCGATGTTGGTGTGGTGCTGCCACGGGGCCAGGGCGTTGTCGCGCTTCCAGATGGAGATCCGGTTGTTGTTGTAGTCGGCGATGAACAGCTCCAGGCCGTTGGCGGAGAGGCAGTGCCCGGCGGGGAATTGCAGTTGATCGGCGGCGCTTCCTTCGGAGCCCACGGAGCCCGACCACATCCACTCGGTGGAGCCGGGAACATTCCGGTTCCAGATCGCGATCCGATGGTTGCTGGCGTCGGCGACGTAGAGCTCGAGCCCGTCGGCGGTGATGGCGACCTTGTTGGGGCCGTTCAGCTGATTGTCGCCCGAACCTTGGCTGCCGATCGACTGTTTGGATTTCCAGGTCGATTCCTTCTTCTTCTTTTTCCTCTTCTTTGCGGTGGCATCGTCAGACAATGCGAGTTTGGCGCTGGCTGCGGCGGCGAGCGCGGCGAGGACAGTGGTCCGTCGGCTGATGGTGGCTTCGTGCGCCGCAGGGGTCGAATGATCGAACGTGTCAGGCATGTGCAGCCTCCGTTGCCGAGTCGATGGTGCCGAGCATCTCGTCACCCGTGGGCAGTGTACGGGAATGAGGCAAGACCTTGTGACAAGGTTCAGCCATGAGTCCTCCCGACTCCCGCAGGAAAACGCCGCGGCCCCCGGGATGGTTCCCGGGGGCCGTGGTCCAAAGCGAAAAGGCGGTGCCTGTTCGGTGCGACTAGGACGTGCTCCAGTTCGAGACCCGGCGGTTAGACGCGTCGGCGATGTAGAGCTCCGTGTCGCGGAGGGTGATGCCGGCAGGCCTGCCGAACTGGTTCGGCCCTGACCCGGAGCTTCCATAGGTGGTGACGGGTGTCCAGGTGTCGGTGGCGGAGGCGCGATGCCACATGCTGAACCGGCAGTTGGTGGACTCCGAGACATAGAGGTACAGCCCGTCCGAGGAAATCTGGACATCTTGCGGCGCGTTGAACTGGCCCGGTCCGGAGCCTTGGCTGCCGAAGGTGGTCACTGCGGACCATGCTCCCCCGACCGTGGTGCGCTTCCATTGGCAGACGCGGTAGCCGTCGGTATCCGCGACGTACAACTCGAGGTTGTCGGCCGAGAGCGTCAGCCCGCCCGGACCGGCGAACTGATCGGTGCCGGTGCCGTAACTGCCGAGCGGGGCGGATGCGGTCCACGGCGCGGAGGTCGAGGTGCGGGTCCACACCTCGATGCGGGCCGAATACCAATCGGAGAAGTACATCTCGAGTTCGTTCGACGACATCGCGAAGGCATACGGCTGCTGGAACTGGTCGTTGCCGTCTCCGGTCCCGTTGCCGATCGTGGAGTCGAAGGCCCAGGCGCTGCTGACGTTGGGGCGTTTCCACACCGAGACACCCGGCAACCCTTTGTCGAGAATCCACAGGGTGAGATTGTCTGCCGAGACGATCACATCGGAGGGGAACGTGAGGTCGCTGCTGCTGCCGACCGTCGAGGTGTTCGACCAGTCGTAGCTGGTCGTGGAGGATCGGGTCCAGACCGCGATGTGCTGCGATTGAACGTCGGCAACGTACAACTCGAGTTCATCGGTGGTGAGCGACGAGTTCCACACTGACTGGAACTGACCGGTGCCGGTGCCGTATGTGCCGAAGGTGACCGTCGGTGCCCACGACGGGGGCGGCACCGGGGTCGGCGAGGGGGAGGTGTCGCGAACGCACTTCTTCTTCTCGCAGCTCAGGCCGTCACCGCAGTTGTCGGTCATCTCACAGCGAGCGCCTTCGCCCTTCGCCCCGCCGTCGCAGGCACCCGCGGTGCAGAGACCGGCACAGCACTCGTCATTGTTGGCGCAGGCCATGGCATTGGGTTTGCACCGACAGCGACCGGAGGCGCACCACCCGGTGCAGCACTGGGAATTCTTCTTGCAGCTGTTGGCCTTGCCGGAGCCGTCGCCGCAGCGTCCGGTCGGTCGTGGCTTGTTGGCGCGCGCGGCGGCATCCTGATCAGGTTGGGCATCGCCCTGGATGATCACCACGGCGCCAACGGCGGCAGCGAGCAGCGCTTTTGCTCCGTCGCGGCGAGAGAGTGCTCCACCGAAACGCCGGACGAGATGATCGAAGGAGGAGGAGTCCATCCGGGTTGCCTTTCCCGTGCGCTGTGCGTCGAACATGCATAGGTGAGGTTAGGGGAACGATAAGAGAAAGAGGCATTGATGGCAACACGGGAAATGGAATCGGCTGAGCTCTATCGCGTGGCCAGTCGAAAGGGCACAGCACGGGTGAGACCCCCCGACGATCAAGCAGCACGACTTGGGACGTGCGGTGATGCGACGGTGCTGCAGGTGCGTCGCCTACGCTGAATCCCCGGATGGAGCATCGCAGATTGCCCATTTCGGCGACACACCACGCACAGCCCCTGGGGCATCCCCAGGGGCTGTGTCTGCCTCGATGTCGGACGATGCAGCGACCTACGCGAGGACGCAGGTGGTGGTTGCGAGGTTGTAGATGTTCGGGCACGAGGATCCGTGGTTGTCGTGGACGGTGGATGCGTTGCCGCCGACGAGACTGCCGCCCGTGTTGATGCACACCCCGGCCCCGACCCCGGCACTGGTGTTCTCGGAGACATCAACCGACGCATCGAGCGTCAGGACACCGTTACTGATGTAGAGCCCGGCGCAGTCGCTCTGGTTGGTCGAGGTGTTTCCTCGAACGACGGTGTTCCCGGTCAACGTCAGGCTGCTGTCGACGGAGCCGACCACGGCACCGCCGTTCAACCCGTTGGACGTGTTGTTGGTGATGCTGGAGTTGCGGATTTCCATGATCGTCGGCGTGATCGTGTAATGGCGGATCACGGCCGTCTCCGGGTACTCACTGACGTTGTCGGTGAATGTGCAGTCATCAACCAGGACGGAACCGATGTTCTGGAAGTAGGCGACCGGCAGGTTGAGCATCTGGAACCCCTCGACCGTGCAGTTGCGCATCGTGAAGTCGAGGGCGAAGGTCGTGCTGATCGCCGCGACGTCCGTGCCGTCGCGGAAGATGATGCCATCGATCAACACGTCAAACGGGTCGGCTTCGTAGTTAGGGTTGTGCACGTAGATGACGGAGTGGTCGCCGCGGTTGGTGACGGTTTCGATGATGGGGCGGTCTTGCGGATCACAGGCGACCAGCGAGAGCTCGTGGTTCACCTCGATGAAAGCGCCGCTCTTCGTCGACGGCGGATTGTACGTGCCCGGCGCGATCGTGATGACCGAGCCGGCGGGCTCGGCGACGACAGCCTCCTCGATGGTCGCGTAGGGGCACCCGTCGGCACAAACGGTGCAGTTGAGCGGCGCGGGCGGGTTTGCGCCGCCGTTGCCCCCATGCTTCTTCTTGGCATGGCGCTTCGCACAGCGGAACTCGGTCCCGCCGAATTTCGGCACGCAGCGGTTGGAGCAACAGTCGTCGTCACTGATGCACTGGCTGTTGGCGTTGCGGCAGGCGAGTTTCTCGTGGCGCCGCGTGGCCTTGCGTGATGCCTCGGCGGACGAGGCGGCAGCGAGACCGGCAACCGTGCCGAACGCGCCGAGGACGCCAGTCCGGCGCGAGGTCGATTGCCCGAGCAGGCGGGCGAGTCGGTCGAATCGTTGCTGATCCATGCGTGGTCCTCTCCCAGTGCTGCGGAAGGGCGGCCTCGGTTCTGAGTATCAACGAATGATATCAGGGATGTTGGTGAGGGACGTTGGCCAATCGTTGTTCTTGCGGGGGAGCAGTGGCCTCGCAGGGTCGGACCATGGATGTTCGGGCGTTTCGCCAGTTTGGGATGGGGTGATGCGGGGGCGGTGGGTCACTTTCGCCCCTTTGGAACGCCATACAGAGTGAGACCACCAACAGAGGAGGGGAGCAATGTTCGACGACCGATCACCGCCCGAAGGGGAGTCCACCCGGTTTCACGAAAAAGTTCGCAGCGGTGATCACCCGGCACTGACCGATCCCGCGGTGGCGGCGGCGTTGGCCACCGCTGGTGAACCGACCGGGCTTGGCGCCGAGATCGGGATGATCCGCCTCGCCTTGGCCCGGTTGCTCGACGAGGAGCAGGACGCCTCGCGCTTCGCCGCTGGGGTGGCGCGCCTCGTCGCGGTCGCGGTGCAGGTGATGAACGCCCAACGGCGAGCCGGAGTGGGCGACGAGGCGGAGATCGCCAAGATCTTGCAATTGGTGCTGCCCGGGATCGAGTCCCCGGGCGCGAACGACGACGGGAGGACGCCAGATGACCCCACCTGAACCACCGATCATCACCCTCGGCCCGGCGACCACCTACGAGGCGGTGACCCGCCAGATGGTGAGCGCGATCGAGGATGACCTGCGCGAGATCAAGATGCGCCTCAACGGTCTGCTCTTCCTGGTGGCGGGTGCGGTGTTGACCGATCTCGCGCTGCGCTTGGTCGGTGCCTGAACGCGACGCGCCCCCCGGCGTTCACCGAGGGGCGCGCGTTCCAGGTGCTGTCGGGACTAGAGACCGGCAGCGGCCTTGGCTTCCTCGAAGAGCGCCTCGGCCTCGGCGAGGAGGTCATCCCCCTCGCTGAAGAGGGCGGCCGCGTTGTCGAGCGAGGCCTGATCGTTGTTGTCGATGCCGGTGGCGAAGGCGTCCGCGGCCTCACCGTAGGCGGAGAGGGCATCGGCCAGCGCCTGATGCGCGTCCTCGAAGCCGGCCGGCGGGGTCATCCCCGTGACTTCCGCGGCGATCGCATCCCACGCGCCGAACTCCGCGGCGACAGCCTTGGTCCACTTGCCCTCGCCGACCCGCGGCGCGGCGACCAAGGCGTCGAAGGTGTCCATCGAGCCGCTGACCTTCTCGGTGATCGCGGCGATGGCAGCGACATAGGCAGCGGCATCGTCCGATGCGCCGGACGCGGCGGACGTGACATCCCCCGCCAGTGCGGCGGCCTCATCGAAGAGGGCCTGCGCCTCGGCGAGGAGATCGTCGCCCTCGGCCAGCAACGCGTCCGCCTCGGCGAGCGCCTGCTGATCGCTGTTGTCGATGCCCTGTGCCAGCGCGGTCGCGCCTTCGTTGTAGGCGTCGAGCGCGTCGAGGAGCGCCTGGTGCGCATCCTCGTACCCAGCGGGCGGCGTCATCGCGGCGAGCTCCTGCTTGAGCGAGCCCCACGTCGCGAACTCGGTGGCGACCGAGCGAGTCCAATCCGGATCACCCACCTTGGCGTAGGTGATGCGGCCGTTGAAGGTCTCCACCGAGCCGCCGAGCCGATCAGTGATCGCGGCGACGCTGGTGAGGTAGGAGCTGTCCATCGCGGCGGCGCCGAGTGCGGCTTCCGCCTCGGAGGCGATCAGCCAGAGATCCTCGCCGGAGACGAAGACGGTGGCGTCGGTTGATGCGCCGTCCTTGCTCGGCGCGAGGAAGGCGACGCCGGTGATGTTCGAATCCCCTTGCTCGGCAAGCCCGACCAGCAGCTCACCCGATGCGCGGAAGCTGCCGCCGATCTCGCCGCAGGCGAGGCTCTCGCCGTCTGCGGCGACCACTTCGATGTGCGCCCCGAGGTCGGGCAGATCGCTCACCGAGAACCCGATGATGGTGCCGGTGCCGACCGCGGCATCGTCCGCGCCGGGCAGGCCCACGGCCTGCGGCTCGAGCACCGGGATGGTGCCGATGACGATCGGTTCTTCGGCCGCGTTCTCGTCGCATGAGCCGCTGAGCAGGTAGACCGAGAGATCCGCGGATGCGGCGCTCTGGGCGGAGACGGTCGGCATCCCGACCGCGAACAACGCCGACAGTGCGGCAACGGTGGTGACGACAGATCGCAGTCGCACGCAGGTTCCTCCTGATTGGGCCGCGCAGGTGGCGCGGCGCGTGGACCGATGCTCCCCCAAGACGGTCATGGGCTCCTGCCCAGAGAGGAGTATGCACATGGGAATCCGCCTTGGCACCCCGGTCCGAGGACCAATTGAGGGCCCAAATCGTACGTACACTACCTGGAGGCCGTGCGTGCGCGGCTCGCCGTGCTGAGCGAACACGCCACGCTCGATCGCGCCGTGCGGTGCATGACGTCGGACATCGCCTGCTTCTCCCGCGGGGCGCTCACCCCGTGGGTGCTGCGGGAGTATCAGCTGCGACCGGCACGGGCGATGCTCGAGAGCATCGAGCGCGGACTCGGCCGCAGCTTCGTGGCGACCTTCAGCCGGCAGGCGGGCAAGGACGAGATGCTGGTGCACCTCGTCGCCTATCTGCTGGTGCGCAACCAGCGCCGCGGCGGCTCGATCGTCATCGCCGCGCCGAGTTTCCGGCCGCAGGCCGCCCTGACCCGTGATCGCCTGACCCGCCGCCTCGCGAGTCCGGTGTGTGCCGCCCTCGGTGGCCGGGCGATGCGCCAACGCGACGGCTATGCACTCGAGGTGGGGGAGGCGAGCGTGCGCTTCCTCTCCGCCGCCCCGACGAGCAATGCCCGTGGCCAGACCGCCAGTCTGCTGCTCGTCGCGAACGAGGCGCAGGATATCGACCCCGACACATGGGATGCCGTCTTCGATCCGATGGCGGCGAGCACCAATGCCACCACGCTCTTCCTCGGCACGGTGTGGGATCGCGACAGCCTGCTCAGTCGACAGATGCGCTTTCTGGAGGAGGAGCAGCATCGCGATGGGGTGCAGCGCGTGTGGCGGACCCCGTGGCCGGAGGTTGCGGCATGTGTTCCCGCTTATGGTGCGCGGGTGGAGGCGCGGATCGCCCAGTTCGGTGCCGATCACCCGTTCATCCGCACCGAGTACCTGCTCGAGGAACTCGATGGTGCGGGCGGGCTCTTCCCGCCGGAGCGGATCGCGCATCTGAACGGGACGCACGCGCCACTCACGCAGGGCTTGCCCGGTGAGGCCTATGCGCTGCTGCTCGATGTCGCCGGGGAGGAGGAGCACCCGACCGGCCCCGGGACGTGGCAACCCGAGGCCCGACGTGACAGCACCGCGCTCACCGTGGTGCGGATCGTCCCCCGCGAGGGTGACCGCCCGCGGTATGAGGTGGTGCATCGGCAGGCGTGGACCGGGGTGGGCCACCCCGCGCTGCAGGCGCAAGTGGTCGATCTCGCGCGGCACGTGTGGAAGGCGCGGGCGGTGGTCGTCGATGCCACCGGGATCGGTGCGGGGCTGGCGTCGTTCCTCGCCACCGCGTTGGCGGATCGACGCGGTGGCCCGCCGGTGCAGCTGGTGCCGTTCACCTTCTCCGCCGCGAGCAAGAGCCGACTCGGCTGGGAGTTCGTGGCGCTGATCGAGAGCGGTCGCCTCAAGGATCACCGTGACGACGGCTCCGCCCTCTGGCGCGCTTTCCGGTCGCAACTCGCGCAGACCACCTATGAGACCCCGAGCGGTTCCGGACGCCCCCTGCGCTGGGGCGTGCCGGCCAGCCGCGGCCACGACGACCTCGTGATGAGCGCAGCGCTTACCGTCGCGCTCGATGACCTCGATTGGCGACCGCGCCGCGCGCGCGGCACCGCCTGATCACCCAGCGATGAAGGAGGACCCACGCATCATGGACATCACCCCGATGGAGTCACCGATCGAGGCAACGACCCCGTTCCCGGAAGCGCCCGCTGCGCCGCCGGATGAGCCGGTCGCCGATGACCCGGTGACGCACCTCGTCGCGCGGCTGCAGGAGGTCTTGCAGCAGGCGCCGCCGCCGGTGCCGGCGGGCAGCGGACGTCCGCTCGGAATCGATCCGGAGCAGCTCCCCGCCACGGAGAAGATCCGGCTCGGGTTGATCGCTGCCACCCGGCAGTGATCGTTCGCATCGCACACACCAGTAGGCCGATTGGATAGAAAGGACGTGACACCCTTATGGCGATGACCAAAGTCGAATCCGCGAAGCTGACCCAGGACCTGCTCCTCCGGGGAGTGGTGGAGACGGTGGTGAAGGAGTCGCAGCTGCTGCAGTTGCTCCCCTTCCTCGAGGTGACCGGCACCGCCGTCACCTACAACCGCGAGGCGACCATGCCTGCCGCTGCCTTCTACGATGTCGGCGACACCTGGGCCGAGGCGACCCCGACCTTCACCCAGGTGACCGCAGGCCTCAAGATCCTCGGTGGCGATGCCGACGTCGACAATTTCCTGCAGGCGACCTACGCCACCCCGCACGACATCGAGGCGGAGGCGATCGCGAGCCGGGCGAAGGCCGTCGCCCACGCCTACACCTCCGCTTTCTACAACGGGGACTCGGCGGTGGACACCAAGTCCTTCGACGGCCTGACCAAGGCGATCCCCGCCGGGCAGACCTTGGCGGCCGGCGCCAACGGCGGCCAACTCACGCTTGATCTGGTGGACCAGGTGATCGACCTGGTGAAGCCGGGCAAGCCGGACGCGTTGCTGATCTCGAAGCGGACCCGCCGCAAGCTGAGCGCGCTGCGTCGGGCGTCCGGCAATCTGCTGGAGACGGATGTCAATGCGTTTGGACAGCGAGCGCTCTTCTACGATGGCATCCCGCTGGTGGTGGACGAGTTCATCAGCGACACCCAGACCAAGGGAACGAGCGGCGCGGTCTGCAGCTCGATGTACGCCCTGAAATTCGGACAGGGCGTCGGCGTGATGGGCCTCGAGCACGGCGGCATCCAGGTGGAGCGCGTCGGGGAACTCGAGACGAAAGACGCGACCCGCACCCGCATCAAGTGGTACGCCGGACTCGCGGTCTTCAGCGAGTTGGGGGTGTCGCGCCTGGAGGGGATCCTGGCGTAGTTGACATCGCGGATTCGCCCGTCACGGATGCGTCTGCGGTGTGCGGGCCGAAGGTGAACGTTCGATTGCTCGTACTTATGGCTTGCGACCCTGATCTGTTGATGTGGATCAACGGATCCCGACATGCCAACCTGGGTATCGATCAACCAACTCGCTGCAGTTTGAATGCGGAACGATTGATGACCGGAGCCTAGTTCGGTGGGAGGTGATAGCATCCAGTTGACATTCGTCTGGCTGGGCGGGTGAAACCTCATCAGACGAATGGGAGGCTGTATGGGTGATCTCGTTGATCAGCGAAATGGATATCGTTCGATGTTAGGACGGCGCGCGGTTGTCCGAGGCATAGCTGGCGCTGGTGTGGCGCTGCTGGTGGGACGCCTCGCTGTCAGGGCGGGCGAGGACGGGGTTCATTGGACCTACATCGGTGAAGAAGGCCCCGAGTTCTGGGGCGAGCTTTCGCCGGAGTTTGCAGCATGCAGCACGGGTGAGCAGCAGTCGCCGATCAGTTTGATCGTGACTGATGGCGTCGACGAGCCGGAGATGAGCATCGTGCAAATGCCGACTGCGGGCGGGACGTTGGTGAACAATGGCCATACCCTGCAGGTGAATCTTCCTGAGGGCAATACGTTGATCCTCGGCGATGATGAGTACGAGCTCCTGCAGTTCCATCTGCACACGCCGGCGGAGCATGAAGTTGATGGAGTCCTTTACCCGCTCGAGATCCATCTGGTGCACCGGAACGATGAGGGGCAACTTGCGGTGTTGGGGGTGTTGGTGAAGGAAGGCGATGAGAACCCCGCCTTGACGCAGGTGTTGACGGATATCCCCGAAGCAGGTGCGGAACGCTCGCTTGCCGAACCGGTGGATGTCGCGGCACTGTTGCCTGCTGATCGCAACGCTTTCCAATACGCAGGGTCGTTGACCACGCCGCCGTGCTCGGAGGGTGTCACCTGGACGGTGTTCGAGCAGCCGACGACCGTTTCGGCTGAGCAGCTTGCTGCTTTCCGCGCTCTGTACCCGATGAATGCGCGCCCAATGCAGCCGCTGAACGACCGCTAGGTCGAGGAAGGGTAGGGCACTAGGGGATCACTTCATGGGGTTAAAGTCCCACGATCGAACCCTTTAGCGCGATCAAAGAGACGCTGACGAGCAGATGTCGGCGGCGTCCCCTTCTTCTTCAGAGCGGAACAATGGTTTCAGACGGCGCCGGATTCTCGCATCGCGGAGATCTCCGCGGCGTCGTAGCCGAGCTCGCGCAGAATCTCATCCGTGTGCTGCCCGAGCATCGGCGGCGACGTCGGAGGCACCCCCGCCTCGCCATCCATCCGCACCGGCGAGCGCAGCACGCGCACGGTCCCGGCGGTCGGGTGCTCGACCTCGTCGATCAGGCCCATCGCGACCACCTGCGGGTGCGCCTCGACATCGTCGTAGCTGTTGACGCGCCCGCACCAGACATCGGCGGCGGCGAGGAGGGTCATCCACTCCTCGGTCGTCTTGTCCGGCATGCGGCTGGCGATCACCCGCTTCACCGAGGCGGGATCGGCCATCGCCGCGGCATCGTCGAATGCGGCGAGCGCCGGCAGATCGAGCAGGTCGGCCATCTTCGGCAGCGGGTTCATCGAGAGCGCGAGATAGCCGTCCTTGGTCCGGTAGACGCCGTACGGCGGTCCGTGGAAGCGGGTGGGGGTGCCCTCGGCGCAGCGCTCCCGCAGGAAGGGGCCATTGAGGTGATAGGTGAACGGTTCCATCTGCAAGTGCATCGCGGCTTCGAGCAAACTGCTTTCCACGCGCATGCCGACCCCGGTGCGCTCGCGCCCGAGCAGCGCCGAGACGATGGCGAAGGCGAGCAGGGACGCGGCATGGATGTCGACGATCGGCGCTCCGACCGGGGTGGGTGGATCATCCCGCCGCCCGGTCGCCCACGCCAGTCCGCTCTCCGCCTGCAGGATCAGATCCTGCCCGGCGCGGTCCTTGTACGGCCCGTCGGGCCCGAAGCCGCTGCCGGAGCAGTAGACGATGCCGGGATTGATCGCGCGGAGGTCGTCGTAGCCGAGGCCGAGCCGATCCATCACGCCGGGGCGGTAGTTCTCGACCACGACATCGGCCGAGGCGGCGAGTTTGCGGATGATCTCCTTCCCGGCCGGGGATTTGAGATCGACGGTCATGCTGCGCTGGTTGCGGTTGAAGCCGAGGAAGAAGAGGCTCTCCCCGTTGAGGTAGGCATCGCCGCCGGCCCAGCTGCGTTCCCACGCGCCCGCACCGGGGCGTTCGATCTTGATCACGGTTGCCCCGAGATCGGCCAGCATCTGCACCGCCGCCGGGCCCTGCGCGAGTTGCGCGAACGAGAGGACGGTGATCCCGGTGAGGGCGCCTTCGGGGAGGTTGGTGGTGCTCACGGTGCGCGTCTCTCCTTCGTCGGAACGGACGCGCATAGCATAGCCGCGACGGCGGGATCGTCACCGAGAACCCGAGACGGATCAGCGCCTGCGGCGTCGGCCGTTCCGCTGTCGTCGTCGCCCGGCACCCGCAGAGACCCCTGCCGACCGGCGGATCGTCAGCTTGGTGTTGCCTCGTGCGCTCCGTTCGTTCAGCGGTGTGCCCTCGATGGTGAACGGCGAGATATCGAGCAGCATGCCAGGGCCATTGGCAGGGTCGTCGAGTCGGGCGAGGGACACCTCGACCTCCTTCTCGCCGATATGTGCGGTGAGCGAGCGATTGATCACGGCGTCATCGACCGTGAGGCCGACCATGGCAAGTCGGGATTCTGACAACCAGGCGCGGAAGGTCCCCTTCTGATCGATGTCGGACCCAGCGAACGTTGTCACCCACCCGCTGCCGTCGAACTCCGGGCCGGTGAACTCGCGGGCGCCGCTCGCTGACGCCCAGCCTGCGTAGAGCACCTCACCGGACTCGTCGATGAGCCCTGATTGTCCGGTGAAGCTGAACTCCATGGTGTCGAGGTTGGACGATTCCCAGCGATTGAGGGAGGGTCGGCCACTCACGTGCAACGTCCAGCCGTCCTCTGCGTTGCCGCTCATCGACTGCATGTAGTCGTTGCCGAACGCGGTCGAGATGACCGGTCGTATCTCTCCGGTCCTCACGGTGGCTGCGATCTCTGGCGACGCATCCACGTCGTCGATCTCCCCGGAGCGATGGTAGAACCGCAGGTGCACGACACCCCACGAACTGCTGCCGAAATACCCGGTGGCGTGGTAGCCGATGCCCTGAGCTTCAGGATCGTACGCGGCCCAGAGTTCTTCGAGGCGATCTTCGCCGTCTACGGTGAGCGACTCCACGCAGTAGTCCGGTCGAGCGTCGCTGCAGGGCGGCCAGATGAGATCCTGACGGAGCTCCGGCCTCGGCATGAGTGCAAGGGCGCGGCGCCCGAACCCCAGTCCCGCGGCGAGGGCCGCGAGCGAACCGATCATCGCGCGGCGATGCATGGTGAGCGTCGAGAACGTCACTTGAATCCCCCTTGGTGATTCCGAGACATCATCCCAGAATCCACATAAAAAACATCAGTATAAACACACAGATCCAGAGGAACATGACACAACCGCAGGCGGCCTCGCCGCAGGATGTTCCGGACTTCATGGCGATACCCTGATGAGCGCCGTCTCCGGTTTCCACTCAACCGGAGAACTGTTGCACCTAGTGAGTACATCGCATCGTCAAGGTTCGCAATGTGGTGAGGGCGAGGCTGGGCCGACGGCAGGCCGCCGGGCGACTTCCCAGCATCGCCACTCGACCGAGAGGAGGAGGAGACCGGGAAGGCTGATACATCGGTTCTCGGGCGCGAACGTACGGTTCGGGCAGCGTTTCCCGGAGCGGGGAATCGACTATCCGGCGGTGATTCCGCCGATAATCCGGTATAGTGCCCATTCAAGACCCCGCTATCCGAATGGGCGGTGGGGAGGGTACGTTCGTGCCCTGTGTGGGATCGACGTTGCTCCCGGCACTGAACATGCAAAGGGTCCTGCGTTCACCGGGAGCGCGGGTGCGTGGCGCAAGCAGTGGCCGCCTACGGGGAGGGCCGAGGGTGCAACTGGAGTCCCGCGGGTCCTCCCGGGATGGGCGGCAGCGCAAGTCGCTCTTCTTCGTGGAGTACGGGCTCGGCCACAAAACCCATCTGCGGTTCCTGCAGCAGCATCTCGCTGACGATGCCCGCTTCAATTCCACCGTCATCCCCTTGCATTGGATGGACGGCGTCGGGGATTTCCTCGGCAAGCTCCATGTGCCGCCGCTCGGCAATCGCGGTCTCGATCTCGGGACCTGGATCACCTTCCAGTTCAAGCGGCAGCAAGTCGGCTGGTTCCTCCGCCGCCACAAGCCGGAGGATCTCGATCTCGTCTACATCCACACCCAGACCGCGGCGACGAGCGTGCTCGACCTGCCGCGCTCGGTGCCGGCGGTCGTCTCGATCGATCTGACCTGGAAGCTCGCCTTCGCGGAGGCGCGCTTCGCGACGACGCCGTTCCTGCAGCACACCCTTGATCTCGAGCGGCGCATCTTCGAGCGGGCCGACCTCGTCGTCTCCTTCTCGGAGTGGGCCGCGAATTCGGTGATCGAGGATTACGGCATTCCCGCCTCACGGGTGCAGGTGGTGCGCAATGGCATCACCTTGCCAAAGGCCAATGGGAACGGGCACCACAGGAACGGCAACGGGAACGGTCACCACAAGAATGGCAACGGGAATGGCCACCACAAGAACGGCAACGGGAATGGCAAGCACGCCATCGGCGACGACCTGCTGAAGATCGGGTTCGTCGGCAATGACTTCACCCGCAAAGGTGGTGACCTGCTCTTGCAGGTGCATCAGGAGCATTTCGCGGACCGCGCCCACCTCACGCTCGTCAGTGGCGACGTCCCGCGCGGCAGCCAAGGCCTCCCCAATGTGAAGGTCCGGACCAAGGTGCCGTGGGATGAGCTGATGACCGATGTCCTCCCGGCGTGGGATCTCTTCGTCTTCCCGACCCGCTATGACTACTCGCCCTACGCGGTCATCGAGGCGATGAGTGCCGGGGTGCCGGTGATCTCCACCCGCGTCGGCGCCATCCCCGAGATGATCGAGGACGGCCAGTCCGGCTTCCTCATCGCGGCAGACGAAGTCGAGCCGCTGGTGGACCGGATGGACTGGGCGCTGAACAATCGCGCCGCGCTGCCTGAGATGGGAGCCCGCGCCAAGGCGCGCGCCGAGGACCAGTACGCCGCCGAGCGCAACTACCCGCTGCTGATGGACGTCCTCGCGGGGGTCCGCCGCTAGCCGCACCGTCACACGATCGTTCGATTGCATGCACCCCTGTCGCACTGCGGCGGGGGTGCTTCGTCATCCCCACGGAGGTGCCATGCACGTGTCCGCTGATCCGATCCGCCCGGCAGACCATGACCGCTATCGCCGCTATGCGGAACTCGCCGCCTTTCTCGACGGCGACCAATGGGCGACCGCTCCCCGACGCGGTGAGCAGCGCCTGACCTTCAATTACGCACGGGCCGTCGCGCGGAAGACGGTCGCCTATGTCTTCCCCGGCGCGGTGACCTTCCGGGTGCCGCCGGGGGAGGGGACGGCGACCTCCGCCGCCCGGGCTGAGCTGATCCTTGCCGGGGCGATCGCCGACGGCGACCTTGCCGCGCTCGACGTCGCGCTCTGCAGCGATGCCGTCACCCTCGGTGATGCAGCTGTCAAGGTCACCTGGGATGCCGCCGCGCAGCGCCCGGTCGTCTCCCCGGTGGATCCGGCGACGCTGGTGGCCGTCACCGCTGCCGACGACCCAAGGCACGTGCTTTCCATCACCCAACGCTATGCCCTTCCACCCGACCGGGTGCGCGAACTGGGATGGGCGACCAGCGATGCACCGCTCGGCAGTCGTGATCTCCCGATCCTCGAGCGCTGGACGGCGCAGACGTGGCGCGTCGAGGTGGCGGGGCAGGTGGTGCAGGAGGGGGCGAACCCGTATGGGTGGATCCCCTACGTGTTGCTCGCGAACGACCCGTCGCCGCTGGAGCCGTGGGGGCGGAGCGATTTGCGTGACCTGATCGACGTCTGCCGCGAGATCAATCAGCGGATGTCGACGGTGAGCCGCATCCTCGAGCTCTCGGGGGCGCCGATCGCGGTGCTGGAGAACGTCGACGGCTCCGAGGGGATCGCGGTCAGCCCCGGCGCGACGTGGGAACTCCCGGAAGGTGCCCGCGCCTACCTGCTCGATCTGCTCAGCGGTGGCGGCATCGCGCTGCACCGGGAGTACCTCGACCTGCTCTTCCGCGCGCTGCACGACCTGAGCGAGACCCCACGCACGGCCTTCGGCGACGGTGGGCGCGATCTCTCCGGCGCCGCGCTGGAGGTGGAGGTGCAGCCACTGGTGCAGAAGGTGCAGCGCAAACGACGCGGCTGGGATGCCTTCTACCGGGCGCGGAACATGCGCCTGCTCGATCTGCTGGAGCGGTTCGGCGGCGAGCCGGTGGCGGGGGTGCGGCGCACCGAGGCGGTGTGGCCGAGCATCCTGCCGAGCGACATCGACGGCACGGTGCGCAACGTGACGGCATTGGTGGCGGCGGTCGTGCAGGTTACGCACTCCTTGCCCGAGCACGAGGAGGCGCCGGCGCCCATCGTGCGTCGCGGTCGAGGGTTGTGTCGCGGTGGAG
>JAPOLF010000180.1 GCA_029977305.1 bacterium
CTCGCCGGGTTTGCCGCGATCGCGACCCGATCCGCCTCAGCCCGCGTCGACGTCCCACCCGACTGCCGCGGCACCGGCACCCAGTGCACCGACGGCAGCGAGTGCTGCTCCGGCCGCTGCATCCCGAAAGCCGACGGCACCATGCGCTGCGCCCGCACCGCCTCCAATAAGAAGAAGGGTGGCGGCGGCAAGAACGGCAATGCCCCGCTTCAGTGCACCGTCTGCGCCAGCGGCTGCCCGTTCACCACCATCGAAGCGGCCGTCGCAGCCGCGGCACCCGGCGCAGTGGTCACCGTCGGCCCGGGCACCTACACCCCCGTCCGCGACGAGACCTACGCCTCGACGATGGTCGTCACCAAAGACCTCACCCTGCGCGCCTGCGATCCCGCCCACCGCCCGCTCGTCCTCGCCGACCAGCGCAGCCAAGGTCGCGCCCTCTTCTACCTCAGCACCTATGACGGCACCGATTGCCACGACGCGATCACCGTCGTCATCGACGGCTTCGACTTCCGCGGTACCACCTCATCCGACAACCCCGGCACCTCGCTCCTCGTCGCCTCCTGCGACACCGACTGGACCCTGCGCAACTCGAGCGTGCGCGAGTTTGGGTCAACCCCCTATCTCACCTTCTTGCAATCCCCGATCACCTCCGCGTCGATCGGGCACGGACTGATCGAGAACACCGTCATCACCGACTGCGTCTCCAATCAGGGCCCGGACACCGCGATGGTGCTGACCGCCTTCGCCGGGGTCCCGGATCTGGTCTCCGAGGTGGAGATCCGTGATTGTGTCATCGCCGACAACACCGGGCAGAGCACCTCGTTGCGCGCCTACAGCCGCGGCCGGATCATCCTCAGCGGCAGCACCGAGGTGCGCAACAACATGTCCTCCACGCTCTACAGCGGAGGCGTCTATCTCGGCGCCTCGAACGTGCAGGACCCGGGTGAATTGGTGATCCGCGGGCGTGCCACCATCCACGACAACGTCTGCCCCGCACAGGGCTGCGGCGTCTACGCCGAATCGGGCAACCCCGTCACCGGCGCCACCGCCCGCAACGTCTTCGACAACATTTCCATCAACGACGAGTCTTGCCCTGACATCTATCTCGACGGCGCCGCGGATCCCTGCCCATTTTGAGGCTCGCTTCAGCGCATCACGCCACATCGCTCGTCCCGTCCTGCTAGACTCCGCGACGCAACAAGGTGTTGGCACACCATCTGTCTCGCAGGAGCAGCGCCGCATGGCAATCCCCACAATCGACTTCCTCACACGGAATCTCCGCCACGGCGTGAATCGGCGCACCGGGATCTTCGGGTTCCTTGGCGGACTGGCGGGCATCGCCGGGGTCTCCAGCGTCGAAGCCACCATCGCGAAGCCGCCGGTCGATTGCCGGAGCACCGGCATGCAGTGCCTCACCGGCGCCGAATGCTGCTCGGGTCGCTGCATCACCAAGTCCGACGGCACCGCGCGCTGCGCCCGCAAGACCTCCAATCGCAAGAAGCGCAAAAAGCGCGATGCGGGGGACGGTGCCGCGCCGCTCCAGTGCACCGTCTGCGCCAGTGGTTGCCCCTACACCACCATCGAGGACGCCATCGCCGCGGCGGACAGCTATGACACCATCACCATCGCCGCCGGCACCTACGACCCGGTCCCTCGCGACGCCTGGGTCAACGGCTCCATCACCATCGACAAGAACCTCCTCCTCCGGGCGTGCGATCCGCACGATCGTCCCGTCATCGTGAACACTTCCAGCACCACCCGCTCGATCCTGATCTACATCGGCAGGCTCACCGAAACCTACGATTGTGACGACTTCGCGCCCACGGCCTTCCTCGACGGCCTCATTCTGCAAGGCGGCCCCACCGCCGAGCGCGGCGCGATCCTCGCGGGATGCAACGCGAACTTCGTGCTCTCCAACTCCGTGGTCCAAGGCTTCTCCACCGTCCCGGCGACACCGCACGACTACGCTCCCATCACGCTCAACGCCAATGGATCAGCGACCATCTTCAACACCCGCATCGTGGACAACACCGGTCTGGGCACCACCGCAGCCACCGCCTTCCTCTTCTACCCACTTCAATCCAACGCCAGCATGACCATCACCGATTGCGAGATCTCCGGGAATGCCGGCGGCGCCGCCGCGATCGTCGCGGGGCAATACGGCACCATCACCCTGAGCGGCACCACCGTGGTGCGGGACAACACCTCGACCGGGGCGAATGGTGGTGGGGCTTGGGTCGGCGGCCCGTCCTCCGCCCTCATCCTGGAAGATGACGCAACGATCACCGGGAACAGTTGCACCACTCTCGGCGGCGGTATCTATGCGGGCACTGATGCGACGGTCACGGGCGTGACAAGCGGCAAGGTCCTCCTCAATGCCGCATCCGGCTGCGCGAACTACTACAGCGACGCCACGTCAACCTGCATCCTCAGTTGATATCGCAGCGCTGACCACTCCCAGCCTCCGTGCTGCTCCGCGGGAGAGCGTGATTGCCCGCCGCTCACGGATCACCAATCGCATGCATTAAAAGAGCATCGGCACTCCGTATGCCAAGCGATCAGCCGATGTCCGTGTTCATTTGCACCAGTCGCCAGCGCAACGCATACTCAATCTGCATTTGATGCCATCCGGGACCGTGCGAGGCCCTTGGTGCCGCGTGACTCACCGCACCAGGAGGCCGCATTGGACCACCACTTGCTCGACCGCATCTCCCTTCAGCTCGCCCGCCGCACCAACCGACGCGCCGGCATCCTCGCCGCGCTCGGTCTCGCCGCCGCGCCAGCAGTCGGTTCCGCCCGCAAGAAGAAGCAGACCTGCACCGTCTGCGCCAGCGGCTGCCGCCACACCACGATCGAAGCCGCCGTCGCCGACGCCTCCCGTGGGGCGGTCATCACCGTCGGCCCCGGCACCTACACGCCGCTCGCCCTCGATCCGTCCACGATTGGCGTCATCAACATCACCAAAGACCTCACCATCCGCGCCTGCTCCACCAAACACCGCCAGACCCCTGTCATCCACGTCGACCCCAACACCACCGGCACCATCCTGTTCACCATCGGCAACGTCGATGGTCAATTCACCTGCATCGGTAGGCAACCGACCGTTGTGCTCGAGAATCTCATCATCGAGAACACGACGGAGAACACGAAGAGCGCGATTGCCACCGCTTGCAACGGCAAGGCCACGCTGCGGAATCTGCTGGTCAGCGGCTTCGGCTCGTCGACGCAATACGCACCCATCGTCTTCGGGCCCGGCAACACCGGCCTGGTCGACCGTTGCCTGATCCGTGGCAATGGCGTGAGCTACGTCGAGACCATCAGCGGGATCGTCGCCTTCAGCACCGATCCGCTCGCCCACACCGAACTCACCATCAAGGACTCGGAGATCACGGACAACCACGGGCCCCTTGGGGCGATCGCGGTCTCCGGCAATGCCACGATGCATCTGACCGGCACCACCTCGATCCATGGCAACACCGCAACCGTCATGGGCGGAGCCGGCGTGTTTCTCTCGGCCGGATCAGCGAACCTCTCACCCGAGCTCACCATCGGCCGTCAGGTCCGGATCACGGACAACACGTCCTCCGTCCAAGGCGGCGGCATCTTCGCCGCTGCCACCACCACGGTCACCGGCGCCACCACCCGGACCGTCCGCGACAATGTGGCACCGAGTTGCAACAACTACTGGCAAGACCCCGCCTGCGTGCTCAGCTAACCCGACATCATCCACGTGCCGACACCCCGGGAACGGTCCCGGGGTGTCGGTGTGTTGATCAACCTGCAAGATGGCAACTGGATTCGGATATCATCCAAAATATTGTTGGTGATTCACCTTCAGGAGGACGCATGGACCAGATGCAGTTCGACTCACTCGCCCGGAGGCTCGGGAAGCGCATCAACCGCCGCACCGGTGTCCTCGGCGCGATCGGCGCCATGCTCGGCCTCGCCGCCGCACCCGATGCCGACGCCGCCCGCAAGGCCACCCGTCGCCACGAGAAGCTGGCCTGCCGCAATGCGAACAGCGAGTGCACCAGCGACGACCAGTGCTGCTCCGGCAGCTGCGTGCCGAAGCCGGAGGGCGGGACGGGGTTCCGCTGCGCGAAGCGGCACAAGAAGAGCAAGCAGGGGGACTCGGCCGGATCGGTGATCCCGCTTGGGGCGAAGTGCGTGCAGGGTGTCGACACCTGCGAGGCAGGCCGGTGCGAGCGATTCCGGGCCCCGGGTTTCGATGTTCCATCGGGAACCTTCTGCGTCCTTGCGGCCGGGGAGGTCTGCCCTGCCG
>JAPOLF010000181.1 GCA_029977305.1 bacterium
GGCCACTGCTGGCGGTGTTGCTCAGCCTCGCGTATCTGAAGCAATCCCCCTATGCGCGCCCGGCGAACGATCCGGTGCCGCAGAACTGGCAGGCGCAAGTGGCGATCGCGCTGCCGACGCTGGCGGTGATGCTGGCGATCGGGCGACTGGTGCAGGGGCCATGGGAACCGGCGGCCAAGGTGATCGCAGTCGGGTTGGCGGAGGCCGTGGCCTACCAGTTGGTGAATTTCGGGGTGGTGCGGCGGACGTGGCCCGATCCGGACACGGCAGAACTGGCCGCGATCGGGTTGTTCGCGCTCTCTTGGGGGATCTACGGCACGCTGGAGGCGGGCATCTCGCTGGGCGGCCCGGAGTTGCTGGTGGCACTGCTCGGGGGGTGCGCGATCGGTTTGGTGGTGGCGCTGATCAGCGCCGGCGTGCGACGGATCGGCGGTGGGTTCTGGGGGGCGGTGTCGCTGCAATTCGTGCTGGTGACGCTGGTGTTGCGTTGGTTCTGATCGCTGCGTGATCATGCACCGCAGCACATGAAACGCCCCCGGGTCAAATCCGACCCGGGGGCGCTGCACGATGCCGTGTGGTGCTAGCGGCAGATGCCCATGTTGTCGCATCGGTTCGAGCAGCAGAGCGCGTGGTCGAACGCGGGTGGGAAGCCTTCAGGGACATCCTTGCGGCAGGAACCACCACGGTTCACGCAGACGCAGCGATCACCCTTGCACTTGCGGCTGCAACAGTTGCCGGTGTTGCGGCATCGCTGACCGAGGGTGCGGCACCCCTTGACGAGTTGGCTCTGATCTTCCGGTGCACCGGCCTTCACCAAGCCCGGCAACGCCGTGGAGATTGCGGCGACGGCCACCGCGACGATGGCGGTGCGACGAGAACGGGCGGCGCCGACGACGCGGGCCAAAGCTGCGAAACGCTCCTGATCCATGATCACTTCTCCCCTCGTTCTAGTCGCAACGGCCGTGGCTGCAAGAACCGGAGCAGCACAAGGACCCCTCGAGCGGGATCCAGCAGCGCTTCCCCTTGTTGAGGCAGCGGCAGGTCCCGCTGCGGCACCGGCTCGAGCAACAGGCCTTGTCGCTCTGGCATTGCATGTTGTTGGGCCGGCAGTGCGTGATCGGCGCACTCTGTGCTTGCGCCGACAGCGGATCGCGGCCGATGGCAGCGGCAATCGCCGTGCCGGCAAGGAGACCGAGCGCCGCACGGCGCGACGATGCGGTGGCCACGCGATGGCTCAACTGGGCGAATGTGTCGGAATCCACGACAACCCCTTCTGCCGATGCGACGATCGGCGCACGACGACCGAACCGATTCGGTCAGGCGTCGACGTGCGGGCGCGACGGCAGGTCACCAGTTGTCGGGGGTGGTGATGTGGGCAGTCTACAAGGTGTACGTACACATCGCAATGACCTTCGACCACGAACAACCCCGCCGTCATCCGCGAGGACTGCGCGGCGGGGTTGCAGGACAGGCTTACGCGCGAGTGGCGGTACGGTTCGCGAGGTCGACGGTCACGCCGTAGTCATCGCGGGCGGACTCCACGGAGACGTAGCCATCGAGGACATCCTCGAGGACGCGCTGGACGTCGCGTTGCTTCGGATCGCCCCACCCTCCCCCGCCGCCGGTGCGGATGGAGATCAGATCACCGCCGGCGAAGGGTTGGGCGGGGGTCTTGGCGAAGAACATGTCTCCGTGGATCTCGGACTCGAGGTAGCCGGCGTTGGCGGAGGCTGCCTTGCCGCCCTCCATGCCCTGCGCGGGCGCGGTGGTGCGCTCGAGGATGGAGATCATGGTGCCGGGGAGTTCCATCCGGTAATCGCGGCGGACCCCGAGGCCCCCGCGGAAGGTTCCGGGGCCGCCGCTGTCGGTGATGAGTTCGTAGCGCTCGATGAGGGTCGGATTCTTGGTCTCCTCGATCTCGACCGGGAGGTTGCGGGAGCAGGCCTCGGCGACGTGGACCATGGCGGACTCGCCATCGCCGTGGATGCTGGCACCCTGCCCGATGCCCTCGATGTTCGCCTCGACGAAGAGGCCGCGGCCATCGGGCCAGTAGCCGTAGCGGAAGACGCCGCAGAGATCGCCGCCGGACTGGGCGGGGAAGCGGTCGGGGAAGGTCGGGGCGAGCGCGGTGCAGATCGCCTCCATCGCGGTGAGGAGCGGCCAGCCGTAGAGATTGGTGGGGGCACCGGTGCTGGCGTTGAAGATGTTCTCCTCGGGGGCGACGATGCGGATCGGGCGGAAGGAGCCGTCATTCGCCGGGGTGGAAGGTGAGGAAAGGATTTTCCCTGCCACCCGCGAGACGGAGACGGTGGAGATGAACGGCGCGTTGGTCGGGCCGATCTGCTGCGCGTCGGATCCGGTGTAGTCGAAGATGATCTCCTCGTGTTCCGGGTCGATGGTGATCGAGACCTGCACGTTGACCGGGGTGCCGCGATTGACGCCGTTGTCGTCGAGGTGGTCGGTGGCGGTCCACGTCCCGGCGGGGAGCTCGCGGATGGCGGCGCGGGCCATGCGCTCGGCGTGGTCGTAGATCTCGCGGATGCAAGCGTTGACGGTCTCCGCGCCGTACTTGTCGAGCAGGCGCTGGCAGGCGGCGATGCCGACGCGGAACGCCGCGATCTGCGACTGGATGTCGCCCCAGATGGTGTCGGCGGCGCGGGAGTTGTGGCGGATGATGCCCTCGATCTCGCGGTTGAGGACGCCCTTTCGGTAGAGCTTGATGGGGGGCAGGCGGAGCCCCTCTTGGAAGGCGTCGATGGAGTCGGTGGGGTATGGGTCCTTGGCACCGACGTCGACGAGGTGCGCCTTGCTGGCGGTGAAGCCGAAGAGGGTGCCGTCGTGGAAGATGGGGGCGAAGAGCATCATGTCGGCGGGGTGGGAGCCGGTGTAGTCAGGCAGGGCGACGATGAAGATGTCGCCCTCCTCGACGATGTCCCAGCCGAGGAGATCGAGGCATTTCTTGACGCCGGGGCTGAGGGTGCCCATGAAGATGGTGAGTCCCGGGGCCTCCGCGAGGGTGCCGCCCGTGGCATCGAGGAGGCCGCAGGCGAAGTCGCGGTCCTCGTAGATGATCGGGGAGAAGGAGGTGCGCTGGATCGTGTCGCGCATCTCGACGGCGGTGGCGTTCAGGTAGTTGTTGACGACGGCGACGGTGATGGGATCGACGGTCGGGCGCGTGGCCATGGCTCAGCCTCCGATGGTGACGACGAGATTGCCGAAGCGGTCGACGCGCAGGACGTCGCCCGGGAAGATCACGGTGACGTGCGCGGGTTCCTCGATGATCGCGGGGCCGGTGATGACGTTGCCGGCGAGGAGCTTGCGACGATCGTAGATGCCGGTCTCACGGCGGGCACCGGCGAGGTGGATGCTGCGGGTGCGCACGAGGGCGGCCGAGGGGTCTTCCCCACCGGCGGTGATCTCGCTGACGGCGAGCTTGGCCATCGCGCCGTAGACGCGGAGGCGGAAGGTGACGGTCTCGCCGCCGGAGGTCATCGCGTGGCCGAAGCGCTGGATGTGGCGCTCATCGAAGCGGCGGGCGAGTTCCTCGCCGAGGGTGTTGTCGAAGCGGGCGCCGTCGATGGCGACGTCGACCTCGTGCCCTTGGCCGACGTACCGGGCTTCGACCGAGCGCTCGTAGCGGACGCGGTCGGCCGGGACGCGGGCTTCGTCCATGAGCGCCACCGCCTCACGCTCCATGTCGGCGTAGAGGGCGGCGACGGTTTCGGCGTCGATGGTGCGGAAGTTCTGCACGTAACTGCGGGCGAAGGAGCCGACGATGTCGGCGCTGAGCATGCCCCACGCGGAGAAGCCGGCGGGGTGGTTGGGGATGACCACCGTCGGGATGTCGAGGTTGCGGGCGACGTCGCAGGCGAAGAGGCCGCCGCCGCCGCCGAAGCCGAGCATCGCGAAGTCACGCGGGTCATGGCCTTGCCCGACGACGATCTGGCGGGTGATGTCGGCCATGTTGTTGCGGGCGACGGTGAGGATGCCCTCGGCAGCGGCGTCCTGGCTGAGGCCGAGGCCTGCGGCGATGCGGGCGATGCCTTCGGCGGAACGCTCGGGTTGGAGGTTCATCTCGCCGCCGGCGAAGCGCTCCGGATCGATGATGCCGGAGACGACGGCGGCATCGGTGACGGTGGGCTTGTCGCCACCGCGCCCGTAAGCCATCGGGCCGGGATCGGCGCCGGCGCTGGCCGGGCCGACTTGGAGCATGCCGCCGGCATCGACCGAGGCGATGCTGCCGCCGCCGGCACCAACGCTGCG
>JAPOLF010000182.1 GCA_029977305.1 bacterium
CCGGGAGTCTATCAGTAGAGCAGACCGGCACCATCGGCAACTGCCGCAGCGATGTCGCGACCGATGTCGAACGCCTCGTACGGATCCACATACCCCTCGGTCAGAATCGCGATCGCGACCGCATCCCGCGGTCCGGAGATGACGCCGCAGTCATGGGCCAGCAGCGGCAACGATCCCGACTTCCCGGAGAAGGTCAACCCGTCCCGCGCCACCCGACCGATCATTGCCCGATCCTGCTGGAGGCCCAACCATTGCCGCATCTGCGCACACGAGGATGGCGACGCCGCCGTGTCGTTCCACACCGCGACCAACGCCCGGACCAGATCATTGGCGGTCGTCCAGTTCTGGCCCTCCGCCGGAGTTGGCATGCGGCCGAGGAACCGGCGCTCCATCCGTGTCCCGACCATGCCGAGATCGGCAATCGTCTCCCGAATACGATCCATCCCGGCGACATCGATCATCACATTGGACGCGGTGTTGTCAGAAAGCGCGATCATCAGATAGGCGTAATCGGCAATCCTCAGCCTCACCTCAGGATCGAGCCAACTCAACACGCCGGTCCCAACCACCCGATCCTCCGGCGCCGGGGTGCGCCGGTCATCCAGCCGCACGTCGCCTCGGTCGACGGCGCGCATCGCCGCCACGAGGATCGGAACTTTCACCGTACTCGCTGCGACGACCGCACGGTCTCCATCCACCGCCCAATGCGCCCCATCCGAAAGCCTCGTCACCGCCACCGACACTTTCTGGTCGTCGCCCACGGCGCGCAGCAACTCCGGAACCGTCGCCCATCCACCAGCGTCCATCAGACGTACCTTCCGTGCGCCTCCACTGCTCGCCGACCCGCCCCCGCCAGCCGACGGAGCGGTCGCAGCGGACCTGCGTGGTAGTATCCACGGCGACTAGGTCGGTGCGTACGAACGCAGCAAGGCGGCCGATCGCCACCGTGGCCGATGCCGCCTCATCCTCAACACCGAAGTAGGCCCATGACCCATCGGCGCCCACGACACTCCAGCAGCAGCCGCCGTGCCCAGATCGCCCGCCTCCGCGCCGGACGATCGTTGCCACCGCATCTGCTCCGCGGCGCCGAGCCCCCGAAGAAGAACAATCGCAGCATCTGGCTCTCGGTGTTGATCGCGGGGGCGGCCGCCCTGACGATCGGCCTGATGCTGTTCACGGTGGTCAGCGCCGTGGCCGGGGTGGCTGCCGCCAACGAGACGGTGCGCCAATACAAAGAACTCGAGGCGTCGTTGCCCAATGCCGCCATCGTCACCGCGCAGACGTTCCAGACGACGCGCATCTACGATCGCGATGGCAACCTCCTGCAAGAGGTGGCCGACCCGGACTTCGGATGGCGGACTTTCGTCCCCTACGACAAGATCTCGCCCTATCTGATCGATGCAACCATCGCGGCCGAGGACGCCACCTTCTGGAATCACAACGGCGTCGAGCCGATGGCTTTCGGGCGCATCATCGCGATCAATATCGGCGGACAAGGCCAGTCGGGCGGATCGACGATAACGCAGCAATTGGTGCGTGCGCTCCATCCGGACGCGATCGGCAATGCCCCGACCGTCGGCCGCAAGTGGCGCGAGATGCTCGCCGCCGTCGCCCTTGAGCGGCAGTATTCCAAGACTGACATCCTGACGATGTATGTGAACCAGATCTTCTACGGCAACCGAAGTTACGGCGTGGAGGCAGCTGCGCAGACCTTCTTCCACAAGCACGCCTCGGAGTTGACACTTTCCGAGGCGAGCCTCCTCGCCGGGATTCCGCAGCAGCCCACCAACTTCAATCCCTCGCTCTACCCCGACGAGGCGAAGGGGCGACAGAAGTACGTGCTCGACCAAATGGTGAAACTCGGCTACGTCACCCGCTCCGAGGCCGACGCCGCCTATTACGACTTCCCCCTCATCTACCCGGCGCGCGATGGCGACGGCGCCGTGCTCGATCACCCGCACTTCGTGCAGTACGTCTACGAGTACCTTGCCGAAAACTATCCCGATCGCGATTTCTCCAAGGGCGGCCTCAACATCTACACCACCATCTCGAAGCCCGCGCAAGATATGGCTGAGCAGGTGATCGCCGAAAACGTGGCGTCGCTCTACGACTACGGCGCGAAGAACGCCTCGGCCACCGTGATCTTCCCGCCGACCGGGGAGATCCTCGCAATGGTCGGCTCAGCGGATTTCGAGAATGCGGCGATCGAGGGACAGGTGAACATCGCCACCTCACCGCAGCAACCGGGGAGCGCGATCAAGCCGATCGTCTACGCCGCCGCTTTCGAGCAGGGATGGTCGCCCGGCACGGTGATCCTCGACGCCCCCTTCAAGATCGAGACCCCGGACGCGATCGACCCGATCACCGGGGAGCCGATGCCCTACTACGAACCGCAGAACTACAACCGCACCTTCAACGGCGCAGTCTCCGCACGAAAAGCCCTTTCCAACTCCTTGAACATCCCGGCGGTGAAAGCCGCGAGCTACGCGGGTGGACCCACCGCGGTCATCGACATCGCCCGCCGCATGGGCATGAAGCACGCGCTCGACCAGACACCGGAGGAATACGGCCTCTCGATCGCCCTCGGGGCAGGTGACATCTGGCCAATGGAACTCACCGCCGCCTACGCCACCTTCGCCAATATGGGCAAGTACGTTCCACCCACGCCCATCCTCCGCATCACCGATGGTGAGGGACGGGTCATGTACGAGTTGGATCGCACCCAGGCGCTCGCAAATGCGAACCAGGCCATCCGGCCGCAGATCGCCTACCAGGTCACCTCGATCCTCACTGACAACGAGGCGCGATCGATGATCTTCGGTCGCGACAACCGGTTCGGCGAAACGCAACGCATCCTTGGTCGACCCACCGCCGCCAAGTCCGGCACCACCAACGATTGGCGCGACATCTGGACGCAGGGGTACACGACCGATCTCGCGGTGGGCGTCTGGGTCGGCAACACGCGCAACGAACCGTTGGCCCAGATCGACGGCATCCAGGGCGCAGGTCCGATCTGGCAGCGCATCATGGTCAACATGCATGAGGACCCACAGTTGGCGGCCCTCTTGGTCGATCCTGCAACCGGTCAACCGATCCCCATCGACTTCCCGGTTCCGCCCGGTATCGAGCGTGGTGTCATCTGCGAGGTCACTGGTGGTCGTCCGATCAATCAGCAGGATGGCAACGTTGGCGAAGTCCTGATCGCCGGCGGCGCCCCCGCCAACCGCTGCGACCAACTGACGCCGTGGCAGTACGCCGACCTGGCCACCGTGATGGGCAATCTCTCCGGTGACCAACCTTTCACCGAAGGCGCCATCGACTCCATCCGGCGCTATGCGAATGCCGTCCGGTTTGACGATGCGGTGGTGGAACCGACCTTCCCTGTCCCCTTGGTCACCACGGCATCACCGCCGACGGTCACCCCATAGCGACGCAGACTCGGGCACACGCAAGAGCCGGGAGCATAAGCTCCCGGCTCTTGCATGGTGATTGCTGGGTTTCCTCGCTAGGCGCGGGAGCCCCGACCACGGCCTCGGCCCTGTCCACGACCGCGACCACGACCGCGCCCTCGGCCAGCGGAGACCAGGCCGCCACCGCCATCGGTACCGCCGTTGTCGTCACCGTCATTGGTGTCGTTCTCGTCAGCGGTGTCCGCCTCGTCCGCGGTGTCGAGTTCGTCGGCAGTGTCCGCGGTATCTACCTCGTCAGCGGTGTCCACGGTATCGAGCTCGTCGGCGGTGTCCTGACCATCACTGGCCGAGGCGCGTCCGATCGTGGTGTACCCGAGGGCCCCGGCCAGCGTGGCGGCGGCAGCCATCCGGAGCAGTGAGCGGCGGCTGGTCCCGGCAACAACCTCGTCGTTCATCTCAATGTTCTCGCCCATGGTGGTTCTCCTTCTTCGTCGTGCGAAGCCTCAGCGTGGCTCGCTCGATGGAGGAGAGGGCACCCCACAGAGGTTTGATACACCCGCTCAGAACAGCAACGAGACGGGCCGGGATCACTCCCAGCCCGTCGCCCCGGTTGAGCATCTGTACCGGAGGCACGCCTGAGGCGTGGCCGCCGCAGTCCCTCGCGATCAGTTAGCCTCGCTTGCCTCGCCCGCGAGAACGGCCGCGTCCACGACCGCGACCCCGGCTCTGCAACGTCCCAGCATTGCCGCCGTCGTTTCCACCGTTGTCGTCGTTGTCGTTGGTATTCGAGTCGTTGTCGTTGGTGTTGGAATCGTTGTCGTTCGTGTTGGAATC
>JAPOLF010000183.1 GCA_029977305.1 bacterium
TAACTTTGTAGGTTGTTATGCTTTTTAAGGCATAGTTGAAGAAGTTTAGGTGTTTCAGGATTGAAAGGGGCAGGCGAAGGACGCATGCGTGCTGCGCCGCGGCCGTGCGACGAGGGCACCGGCATCGGGTTGGTCGAGGAGAATTGCTGACCCGTTGACACGCGTGATGCTCATGCAGACCCCGTCTCGGTGATCGAAGTTGTGACCGGCGCGGGGGCGATGGTTCAATTGACGAGCGGGGCCTGCGCATCGTCGGGTCGGGGCCTCCGGGTGGGCAACGGATCATGCCCTCCCATCGGTCCCGCACCGGGGTGCCGGTGGGACGAATGGGGTGTTCGTGCAGGGCATGATCATGGGTCGATCGGAAGACAACCGAAATCCGGGGCAGCAAGGTCGGGTGTCGACTCGTGGCCTCCGGCGCTTGACGCCGGAAGAGGATGTCATCGACGCCGTGGAGGCTGCGGACGACGAGATCGACGACACGCTCCCTGCCGATCTCTGGTACCGATCGGCAGGGAGGAGCGGTCACCGCACCGGTCGGTGAGCGTGCGGAAGGTGGTCGTATACTTGCGCGCTGAGTGGTGCTGGCGGCGTTGGCGAATCGATGCTCGGCCGGGCAGCACGATGAGAGGATGGGAGAACCGATGGCGGAGACCGCGAACGGGACGCATTTCGACTTGATCCTGCTCGGTGGCGGGACGGGAGGATACGTCGCGGCGATTCGAGCAAAGCAGCTGGGGATGAACGTCGCTGTCGTGGAGGAGCTGAAGCTCGGAGGCACCTGCCTTCACCGCGGATGCATTCCCACCAAGGCGTTCCTCAAGTCCGCCGATGTGTTGGATCAGGTCAAGCGCGCCTCGGAATTCGGGGTCGACGTCAGTGGTGATATTGCCTTCAACTACGACGGCGCCCTGGCGCGATCGCTGAAGGTGGTCGATGGCCAGTACAAGGGCCTTCTCTACCTCTTCGAGAAGAAGCACAAGATCCCGGTCTTCATGGGCCGCGGTCGTCTCCTCGCGCCGACCAAGGTGCAGGTGACTCCGAATGACGGCGCTGCGCCATTCGAGATCACGGCGACCAATGTGATCATCAACACGGGATCACGCCCACGCGCAATCAAGGGCGTGCCGTTCGACGGGATCCGTGTGATCAACTCCGATCACGCCGTGGCGCTCGATCACCTGCCGAAGAGCTTCATCATCCGCGGCTGCGGCGCGACGGGCGTGGAGTGGGGTTCGGTCTACCATCGCTATGGCTCGAAAGTGACCCTCGTCGGCAACATCGTGCCGCAGGAGGATCACGAGATCTCAGAGGCGCTCCAGAAGGCGTTGCAGCGGCAGAAGATGGACATCGTCGCGGGTGCCCGTCCGACGGCCGAGGACATCGATGTCACCGACAAGGGCGTCACGATGCGCCTGAAGGACGGTGCCGGTAAGGAGCGCACGGTGGAGGCCGAGGTGCTCCTCGTCGCCACCGGCCGGCAAGGCAACATCGAGGACATCGGCCTCGAGGTCGCTGGGGTGAAGACTGAGGGCGACTACATCCCGGTCGACGACATGATGCGCACCAACGTGCCGCACGTGTTTGCGATCGGTGACATCAACGGGCAGCAGTTGCTCGCTCACACGGCGATGCATCACGGGATCATCGCGGTCGAGCACATCGCGGGACTCAACCCCTACCCGCTCAATGTCACCAACAGCCCGTCGTGCACCTACTGCGAGCCCGAGATCGGCAGCGTGGGCCTCACCGAGAAAGAGGCGGAGAAACTCGGTCACCGGGTGAAGGTCGGCCGCTTCCCGATGCGCCCGAATGCCAAGGCGGTGATCGAGGGGCATCCGGATGGCTTCACCAAGATGGTGAGCGACGCCGACACCGACGTGCTGCTGGGCGTGCACATCATCGGCCCGCACGCGACGGAGCTCATCGCCGAGGCTGCGCTCGCGCGGCTGATGCAAGCCACCACCGAGGAGATCGCGATCACGGTGCATCCGCACCCGACCGTCTCGGAAGTGCTCGGCGAGGCCGCGCACGATTTGCTGGGGCACGCGATCCACATCTAGTCAGCTGCAAATCAGCAGCGCAGACGACCCGGCCGCAAGGCCGGGTCGTTCCTGTCTCAGTCGACTGTGACGATGGCCGCCATGATCTCGTAATCGTGGGGGAACGCCAGCTCCGGCGGCTCTCCCACGGGGAACCACCCAAGATCCTCGAGATCGTCGGACGCTGCCGCAATGCCATCAACGATCTCGCCATGATAGAACGCGGTGATAACCGCCTCGCCCGCAGCAGACCGAAGGGCGATCAGGCGACCGATGCGCACGGTCAGCCCTGTCTCCTCGAGCGCCTCGCGGGCGGCTGCCGCCTCAAGTTCCTCGCCTCGCTCAACGAATCCCGCCGGGAACGACCACTTGCCGGGCTCGCGGGTTCCGGGCCCACGGAGACCCAGCAGGACATGGTCCTCGCGCAGGATGACGACCGCCACCGCGACTTTCGGATCGAGGTAGTGCACGAACCCGCAGGCAACGCAGCGCGGGCGGTCCCGCCCTTCGACCACCGCGATGGCCGTCTCATTGCCGCATCGCATGCAAAAGGGTTGCATCACCAGCGGGACGCCCGACCTCCGCCCACGGGTTGGGCAGGGTCGGGCGCTCCGATGATCCGTTGCCAGTTCAACGATTGCAGGTTAGCGAATGCCAAGTGCGGTCCACGGGTTTGGCACCGGCGGCATCGGCACCTCGATGACCGTTGGCTCATCGGCCTTGATCGCCTCGGTCAGTTGCTGCTCGAGGGCCTGCGGTGTCTCGGCGCGGCGGCCGGCGACACCGAAAACCTCGGCCAGTTTTGCGAAGTCCGGGTTGAGCAGGTCACTCGCGATGGTGCGGCCGCCGAACTGCTCGGTTTGGATGCGACGGACGTTGCCATAGGCGTCGTCGGAGAAGACCACCGCAATCGCCTTGATGTTGTGACGGGCCATGGTGCTCAGTTCATTCAGGCAGAACCCAAAGCCGCCATCACCGTTGACGGAGACGACCACCTGATCCGGTGCGCCGACCTTGGCACCGAGCGCGGTGGGGAACCCGTAGCCGAGCGTCCCCTGATATCCCGCGGTGACATAGGTGCGGGGCTCGTACATCGGCAAGGCGAAGTTCGACCAATATCCGACTTGGGTCATTTCGCTGACGAAGATGCCGTTGTCGGGAAGTGCCCGGCGGATAGCCATTGCCATCTGCCCTTGGAGGCCGACGGCGAGCGCCTTTTCCGCCAGCCGCGCCTTCATGGCTTCGAGCTCATCCTTGCGGTGCACCGGATTCAGCTTGGCGGTGGAGAGCACGTGGTGCAGCGCGGTGAGCCCCGCTTTGGCGTGCGCGCGAACGTTGACGGCCGCCTTGGTGTTGCGGGAGAGCTCCTCCGGATCGATGTCCATCTGGATCACCACATGCTCGGGCTTCAGTCCCCACTTCGAGATCACCGGATCGACGAAACGGGTGCCCACCGCGAGGATGACATCGGCATCCTTGATCAGTTCGATGCCGCCGAGCAGGTTCTGGACCAGGTAATGCCGATCGGAGACGGCACCCTTGCCGTTGGAGGTCAGGACGATCGGGGCCTGCAACTGCTCGGCCACCTTCAGCAGTTCCGGACCGGCATTGCCGCGTGTGATGCCGCCGCCCGCCCAGATCAGCGGACGCTTTGCGTTGGCGAGCAGTGCCGCCGCCTCCTCGATCATCAACGGGTCACCCGCCATCTGCGGCTCAGGGTCCGACGCGGGCAGCAGATCGACCTCGCCGACCGCGAACAACACGTCCGGCGGAATCTCGATTTCGACCGGTCGCGGGCGCCCGGAGTTCATTTGGGTGAAGGCCTCGCGCACGAGTCCGGGAATCTCCATCGGCGTCATCGCCCGCCCCGCCCACTTGGTGACCGAGCGGATCATGCCGAGCTGATTCGGGATCTCGTGGAGAAGTCCACGGCCGAACTCGATCATGTCGGACTGGATCTGCCCGGTGACACAGAGCACCGGGGAGTTGCAGGAGTAGGCGGTGGAGAGGGCCGCGGTCGCGTTGAGCAATCCGGGTCCGGGTACGACCATGCAGGTGCCGACGCGGCCGGTCACCCGCGCGTAGCCGTCCGCCATGTAGGCCGCCGCTTTCTCGGAATGGGCCAGCACCCGCGCGATGCCCAGCTGCTCGAACGCGATCAGGGCGCGGCGCAGGATGGCGTCGACGAAGAAGACGT
>JAPOLF010000184.1 GCA_029977305.1 bacterium
GCAATCGCGACCAAGCACGAGGCGATGAGCATCGCAGCAAGACCGGCCCAACGCGTCGGCAACCCCGCCCGCTTCGCCACTTCCACCAGCGCCGGCACGATCACCACCAAGGGGACACCCAGCACCACCATCTCGTTCATCTCCATCCCCTCCACGCTACGACAGGTCATTGGGATCCCCGCCGACCGCACGGATGATCTCCCGCAGCGGGAAGGCGGCCCCGGGGCAGTAACTCCGGCTCGTGCTGTTGATGTCGGCGTGGCGGAGCATGCGCCCACGGCGCGGCAGGATCGACGGATAGGTCGCGAGCAGATAGCGGGTGATGGCAACCAAGGCATCCTGCTGCGCGAGGGTGACCGGCTCGCCGGGAACACCAACCGTCTCGATCGTCACGGAGAGATCGTTCAGGTTTCCCCCCTCGCGGCGAATCTTGGTGATCGCCCCGGCGAGCCATGGCAGATCCTGCCGCGGGGCGGAGATGTCGCCGTTGGTCCATGCGGCGTCGCGCGTCGAGACGAATTGGTGGATGGTCCCGTCGCGGTCGATGACGAAGTGCGATGACGCCCGACTCGCCGGGTTGCGAAACCACGATGCCACGTTCGCGTAGGAGCGGTCGTTGGTGATGTGGTAGACGATCGCCTCCGGCACCACCCCGGGCGGGCGGCGATGGAAATTGGTTGTCCCCTCCCAGACGATGTCCCGCGGAGGCTTGGCCGGATCGAGCGGCTGCAGATCTTCGGCGGAGAGGCGGAGGCGTTCGAGGTGGCCGGCGATCTGGGTCGCATAGGCGGGATTGGTGGCCCAGCGGCCATTGCCGAGATCGGCGAGCACGCGCACGGATTGCCCGAGCCCCGCCTCGAGCACGAGGAGATAGCGCGGATCGAGGTGCAGGTGCTGCCAGAGCCCGGGATCATAGCCGCGGACATAGGCGGACAGGTGGACGAGCATCGCGCGGGCGGCCTGTTCGCCTGATGCGAAGGCGATGCCCTGATCCTCGCCATCGGTGATCCCGATGCCGCCCGGATTCAGGCGGGTCGCCCACGCATCCGACGTGCCGACCCCGGTCTCGTCGCAGAACTGCGCGAAGACCACCGCAGGGTCATAGCCGCAGGCGGTGCCCACCCGCCAGAGCTCCGCCGCGAAGGCCTCCACCGCGTCGATGCGGCGAGCATTCCTGCTGCGGGCATAGGTGACCGCCTGCCGGGCGGTGGCCGTTGGTGCGGCAAGCAGCGGGACGAAGTGCGGATCAATTGGCATACATGACTCCTTTCGGGGATCAGCGTTCGATCAGATCGAGCCGGATGACGCTCTCGCCCCAGCGACCGGCATCGGCCGGGGTGGCGACGCGCTCCTCGATCGCGGTGATGCTCACGGAGCGCGTCACCGGGAGGGCGTCGTGGTCGATGTCCTTGAAGGTGAGCGCGGTGTTCCCCTCCCACGCCGCCCAGAGCGCGGTCGAGAGATCACGGCCCGTCGCGGCGAGCGGTGCACCACTCGGGGTGAGCTGGCGATCGGCGCAGCGCACCGCGAGGTGCCATTGCCGGCGCGCCATCGCCTGCGGCAGCGCCGTCCAATCCGCCCAGACACCGGTGAGCACCGGTGCCCAATCGAGCACGCTGCTCCAACTCACGCGCAACTGGAGCCACCGCGCGACGCTCCCGGTCGGGAGCACCCCGGTGAGATCAATCACGCGGGCCGCCGGGGAGGAGACGGTCTGCGTCGCCACCGTGGACCACGTCGTGCCGGCATCGAACGAGGCGTCGAGGGTGATGGTGACGGCGTCGGTGCTGGCGCTGTTGCCCCGGATCTCCGGCAGGGAGAAGGTCGCACCGACCGTGCGCCACGATTTCGCCGCGGTGCGATCACCAGCGTCGAGCAGGCTGCTCACCCACTCCGCGCTGGGACGATAGGCATGGAGACTGCTGCTGCGCCAGACGAGACGGTAGAGATCGTAGGTGGCGGAGCCGTCACGGAAGAGCAGCAGGTCGTTGTTGCCAACCCCATTGAGCGCGACCGGCCACACCCGCTCGGCGGAGGCGCTGGAGGCGACGTGAATGCGCCACCAGCCGTCGCCATCGCTCGCCCACGTCTCGGTCTGCCCGCTGCGGGTGACCAGAGAGACCACGAGGAACCCCGCCGCCACCACCCCGCCGTAGCAACTCGTCCCGACCAATCCGGTGCGCACCCATGCGCCGTCCTCCGGGCTCCAGCACTGCACCTCGTTCGCGAGCCAGGTCCACAACTTGCCACGGAACCCGACGAGGAAGGTGAAGTCGCTCTCCGCGGTCCACGTGCCATGGCTGAAGACCGCCTCGGGATCGCCGCGCCACTCGGTGCGACGGCTCTGGTCGCCCGTGGTGTTGGGGTCATCGGCCTCGCCGGGGTCGGGTTGGCCGCCAAGCAGGAAGAGGCTGCTGCGGGTGGCGATCGCGACCTGTCCGCGGAAGAGCCCCATCGAGACGATCGGGCCATCGAGCCAGCGCACATCGGTCGCGGCGGCGCCGGTGTAGCGGGTGAGGCTGAGTTTCAGTTTGTCGAGGTTGGCGGCGTTGCCGCTGTAGGCCGGGGTCTTCGGCGCGTAGATGAGTTGTCCTTGATAGCCGATCCCGACCGAGGCGCGCTCCCCGGATCGCCAGACGGCGGTGGTCGCGGTGGTGGGGACGTATTTCTTGGCATCGGCCCACGGACCGAGCATGCAGATGATCTCGTCGCCGATGTTGGCGACCCCGGTGATCTGCATGCCGACTCCCATGTCCGCCACCGCGGTCAGCGAGGACCAACTGGTGTCGGTGAGATTCCCGGTGCGGTAGAGCCGACGACCGATCCCGATATAGACCTGCGACCCGGCAACGACGCTGTGCGCGCGCTGGGTGAGGGTCGGGAGATCGGCGATGGTGTCGGCGTGGACGCTCTCGGTGGTCCACGGCTCGACGCCCGCGCCGCCCAGCACCGGTCCGACCGCCTTGCCCTCCCAGCCGCCGGTAGCGGTGTCGGTCATCACCGCTTGCCGCATCCCGCCGCGGAAGTCGCGGATCTCCACGCGGCCGCTGCGGGGCGGATCGGCGGGGAGTGCCGCCCGTTGGTAGGTGCCGGCGACGACGGGATACCCGACGCCGCCGAGTTCGATGGTTCCCGCGGTCGGCATCAGCATCCCTCCGCGTCGGCGAATGGCAGGGGGTCGTGGGCATCGAGCAGGCAGCCGTCGTCGCAGCCGAAGAGGCCGCAGAGTGCGCTGTGCATCTCCGGCGAGGGGAGGCGGCGGCCGCGCTCCCAGCGGGAGACGGTGCTCGGATCGCGATCGACGGCGGCAGCAAGTTGGGCTTGGCTCCAGCCGACGGCGCGTCTCCAGCGGGCGATGCGGTCTGCCGCGCGAAAGCGCAGCCACGAACGATCTCCGTGGCGGATGCGGCAGCGCGCGGCCGGCGCATCCCCGGGGCGGGGAAACGAGGTCATGAGACATCTCCTTGTGATGCAGGGATCAGCCGGCCATGCGGACGCGGCGTGGTGCGGGATCGGCCCAGCGCCCGAGGCGAGCCCAAGCTGCCTGCGCGAGCGCCCCGAGTCGATCAGCGGAGCCATCGCCCCGCTTCGCCTCCTCCACCGCGCGGCGCTCGAGGGCGAGGGCGAAGGCGATGCGGAGGAGGATCCAGTCGTCGCCGGCGAGGATGTCGACCGCGGTGGTGTCGTCGGAAGGGACGGCCCGTGCGGCGACATGTTCGATGGTCCATGTGCCGCCGGTGGCCCCGTCGGCGAGGGTGATGCCATCGGCAAAGGGGTACCAGCCTTGGCCGCGATCGGCGATGGGATCGCCGGGGCGGATGCGCGGCACGAGATCGCCGGCGGGATCGCGCAGGCGGAGGATGGCGGCGGGGTCGATGGCGTTGGTGGTGAGGGTGATGCGGGTCGCGCCCGCCGCGACGACGGTGGTGAGGATCACCTGCCGCGGGCGGCGCACGCTGTAGCGGCGGAGCGCGTCGGCGAGGGCGTCGTTGAGGAGGGAATCCTCCCACAGGACGGTGGCGGCAGTGTCCTCGAGGCGGAGACGGAGCGCGGTGCGAAGATCGAGTCGGGTGGGCATGGGTGGATGGTCCTCCATGACGACGAACCCCGGACCGCGTGGTCCGGGATGAATGCTTCGGGGTTGGATTGGGCGACGTGATCTACGACGGGACCTCGAACCACGACCGCTCCTCGAGCACCTTGGCGACCTCCCCCTCCGGATCGATC